>JAZGAR010000138.1:0-4820 GCA_036475875.1 Thermoplasmata archaeon | reverse complement strand
ACTTCTACGGTTTCCACGACCTTATCCGCATGTGCTAAAAATTCAGCTTTAATTGTTTCGGGTATTGGAGTGTGACGGAGATCCAACCATAAAGCTGCGTCCTCTGCATAATCCAATATTGCATCTTCCTCCCGAAGCAGCATGAGAAAATCCGCTTTGTCCACCGGCATGAATATGAACTTTGGCAGGTGATTGCGTGTATTTCCCTTGATCTGGTCTGCTTCTCCCTCCAATTCGGATACTTTGGTGGCCAGGGCCTTGAAATCCTCATACCTGCCCTCCGTATAGGACTGAAGTGCTTGTTGTAGGGTGGCAATGCATTCCCTCACCTTATCTGCGTGCATGTACAACCCCTCAAAAGGAGATCTTCTTAAGGTGGTTGCCACAGGTATTCTTGAGTGTTTACCTTTTTTATCCATCCAATCACCTCTTTTTTAAATCAACGATATCAAACCAAGATAAATTAAAGCGGCCGTGATAGCGGCAATCGGAAGGGTAATCAGCCATGATAACACTATATTCTTTATTATTCTTAAATCTACTGCCTCCAAACCCCTTGCCAAACCCACGCCGATAATTGCTCCCACGACGGTATGGGTGGTGGAAATAGGCATTCCAAATTTTGATGCAACAAGAACTATTGTGGCGGCCCCGAAGTCCACAGCGAATCCCCGAGTATTGGTTAGTTTGGTAATCTTTGAGCCTAAGGTTCTTATTACTCTATAGCCCCATGTCATAATGCCTATCATTATCCCAATGCCTCCAATGACCAATAGTTCTATCCCAATCGGAACCTCTTGAGGAATCGACCCCTCAGAGCTTATGGCAAAGGCAGTAGCTACAGGCCCGATTGCATTGGCGACATCGTTTGCCCCGTGTGCCAGGGCAACATAGCAGGATGTCATTATCTGCAATTTTCTGAAGATTTCCTCCACTTCCTTGTACCCCTCCTCACTTCGTTTCTCAACCTTTTTTACGATAAAATAACCTATTGTTCCACTTCCTGCGGCCATGATAGTGGATATGATAAGAGCCCAAAGAAACTCATTTTCACTGATGATCATCTCACCCAATCTCGTTTTAAGAAGGAGGGACATAACGATTATGAAAAATGTTGCAGCGATGAAGAAGGGGGCGGTTTTCTTTGCGGATGCAAGAGGCCTCTCCCTTCCCAGTATCAACCATGTAATGAGCTTGAAAGTTACAAAGGCAAGGATCAATCCAAAAATAGGGGAAAGCACCCAGCTCACTGCAACCAAACCAACCTTTCCCCAAGAAACCACTCCTGCACCACCAGCAACCAAACCGAATCCTATCGTCGCGCCAATAATGGAATGGGTGGTTGAGATGGGCATGGATTTCCAGGTTGCCACGGTAACCCAAATTGAAGCGGCAAGGATCGCGGCTAGGGCACCCAACATGACCCGTGTTGGATCACCAATATCATTTGGATCTACGATGCCTTTGCTTATTGTCCCAGTAACATGCCCCCCTAAAAACACTGCACCACATATTGTCAAAATCCCTGCGATGATTACAGCCTGTTTCAAAGTTATTGCCTTTGCACCTACCGCACTGGCCATGGAATTTGCAACATCATTTGCTCCTATGCTCCAGGCCATGAAGAAACCTGTTGCCAAGACTACAATCAGTATTATGAGCCAAAAAATATCCACGTCTTCACCAAATCTCTCAAAAGTAAGTAGGAAAGGGTATTTATATATGCTCGCAATAAAATATATAGGGATATATAGATGTGTTTGGAAAATACCGATGAGAAAGTTGGTAAAAATATTTTTTTCTTATTTGGAAAAGTAACAAATAGAATGCGAATTAACTTTTAGATCGCCAAATCGATATCCTTCTCGAAGGTTAACTTCCCCTGGCAGAGCACTTTTCCGTCCAAAGCCAGTGCCGGGAGTGTTTTAATTCTTAGCCTCCTTAATCTCATTCTTGCCAAGAATTTTCTCCATTTCACAAGAACCCTGACCCTGCTTTCACTTTTTGAGGGTATCAGCAACTCCAATTTGTCCTTGTTCTTCCATTGTAGACTTTTGGCGAATCTGTACATCTCTCTGCTTCGATCGGTCTGCTTTGGAACAGGCTTTAAACAGCAACTTCCCCCTGGTGCTTTAGGTATCGTGAATATTACCTCGGGGAAGAATTCCAGTCGATGTTTAGTCTCTGACATCTTTTTAGCCTCACTTTCGCCATTATAATAGGGAATATGACCTATATATAATCTTTTTTAAGAATTCGTTAATTTGGACCCTGATAGATTATCCCTCATCTTTCACATCCATAGTCCTTCATGTGCTCGTCCATATCACAATCTTCATGCTCTTTTATGCACTCCTCTTCGGAATGCTCCTGACATTCCTCATGTTCGTATTCGCAATCCTCGTGCTCATGGCAATCCTCAAAATGCTCTCCTTGCATCATGTGATGCATGCCTTCATCGTGGTTCATTATCCCATAACCCATGGCTGCACCAGAGCCTACCAAGCCTGCGAGTAATATACCCACCAACCATATGTTTTGCATATTCAACACCATCTCATGTAAAGCAACGCAAGCTAGCTGTAATTCAACCGCGTTGTTTACATTAATGCTCATATGATATTGATCATTTGGCCAGTCATATGAGCATTTTCATAAGAGCACTTTCAATTGCGCACTAACCAATATATCTCTAATGACTTAATCAAACATCGCTTTACAAATATTATATTATATTCCCTCCATCTTTACAAATGGAAGATCGGGATCATTCAATACCTGAAAACATGTGATTTTCAGCCACCCATGGCAATATAATAAAAGGTAATAACTCCAATTCCCCCCACGATCATGAGCCCACCACTGATCTTCTTTATCAAATCTGTAGATACCTTCAGCTTGTTCAATATCGTATCCTCTGATGCAGATACTAAAAGGGTAGTAATAACCATAAATATTGCCGCACCCAGACCATAGAGCAGAAGCAGTATGATTCCGTTTAGGATATCGTTTTGCATCAATGCTCCAAGCACTATCACACCAAATATGGGCAAGGTGCATCCTGCAGAAGCTGCACCATAGCCTATCCCGAACACGAACAGCCCACCGAGGCTCTTCTTGCTTAAACCCTCCTGGGTTGGGGATTGAACCTCGGCCTTTTTTTTCTTGATCGTCAACTTACTGAAAAAATTCTTTATGGGATTTATTATGAAATAGTACTGCACATTCGTCAGCATTAAGGCACCCAAAGCGATCAGGATGATCCCGATTATCGGTGCCAGTATTGCAATATCTAGGTCCGTTGTACTTCCCACCAAAATCAAGATCACACCCACTATTATATATATGAAAAGGATACCAAGCGCTGAGACAATACCTCCAGGTAACGCCTTTTTAATAGTTTTGGTGGAGAGTTCATCTCTAGATTTTTCAATGCCCAGATAATAGCCTATATAGCCCGGCAAAAGAGGGAATGAACAAGGGGAGAAGAAGGATGCCACCCCTGCTCCAAAGGCTAGGGCCCAAATTCCAACTGAGGATATGGATACAACCTCAGCCTCACCTTTTATTGCCTTACCTATGACCTCGGACATCTCATCGGTTTCTGAGACTCCAACTTTCTCAAACACCACATACCCATCGCCGTTTATTATCATCACCTTGGCGATCTCGGTGGCACCGTACTTTGATATCAGGTCGTCTGTGTCTCTGGCTATTCTCCAGGTAATATTTTCCTTATCCCTATGATTCCTCAAATCCTCAACAGAATCCCTATCAGGCCATACACTTATTGAGATTATCTCTATTTCATCGCCATATTCGGCCCAAATGTCCTCAAGGTTCCTCTCAACGATCTTACAGGAGGAACAATCCAACGCCATTAAATCCAGCACAACCACTTTTCCTCTGTAGTCAGAAAGACTGAAAGTTTCACCATCAATATCTGTAAGAGAAAAATCAGGGGCGAGAGAGACTTGACCTGCGTAAATGACGTAGAACGAAATTACTGATATGATAATACAGACTACGATAATTATCGCTCCTAGAACTTTTTTATTCATGGGCTGTGATTTATCCTCCCTTTTAATATGCGTTATAGTCAGAAATACGAGAATAACTATCAGTATGATTATCAGAACCTGAATCGCCAAACTACCCTCTGTGGGGGATGGCGGAGTTACTCCGCCCTGACTTTCCGTTACATTGACATAATGATAATGGTCTCCTATTGGTGAATATTCCTCGCTGCCATCGATGAAGGTTATTGTGATGTTATATCCTATTTTGGTGATACCTTCCCGGGGTCCCGATATATTAGCTGAGTATGTGTTGTTCTCTCCTAATATCATCTGGATTGGGAGAGAACAGGGACCTAGAGGTTCGATTTCGCAGTGTATCATGCTAACACTGGTAATGTTGTCGGTACTGTTCACCTGCACGAAAACCGAAATCTCCTCCCCTGAGAATGGATTTTCAGGGTAATGGATAACACTCCTTATGGTGGATTCTGCCCCAGCCATCGAAAAAGGTATCAATAGCGTTATTACGAATATGATCAACAAACCCCTCATGATAAGTCTAGCCTTACTCACAGCTGCACCTCAAATAAGTTCATCTATCTCCTGGGATAACCTCTGCTCTGAAAGTTCACCGACTCCCCAATATCTTATGATGCCATTTCTGTCTATGACTACCATGGTTGGGATATAACTGACCTTATATTTATTTGCTACATCATCCGTATCCATTGCGAAAGTCCAATTGCCGCCGTATTGGGACTTAAAAGAAGTAAGATCGCCCTTTGAATCGCTTCTGTCTAT
>JAZGAR010000137.1:0-2266 GCA_036475875.1 Thermoplasmata archaeon | reverse complement strand
GATTGAAAAAATTACCCGCAATAAAAACATCGAGGTCTTCACAGGCTCAGAGATAGAGGATGTAAAAGGGTATGTCGGGAACTTCAAGGTCAATGTGGCGAGGGATGGGCAGAGCGAGGAGCATGATATCTCAACCATCATCGTTTCCACAGGTATGAAGGAGATGGAGCCTGTGGGTGAATTTGGATATGGAAAATATGGCAACGTTGTCACTCAGCTTCAACTTGAGGAGAGGTTAAGGAAAAAAGATGTGAGAGCTCTAAATAGTGTTGCCATCATCAACTGCGTGAACTCAAAGAATGAAGAGCGCGGCTGCTGCAACATAGGCTGTTTGATTTCCATCAAGAACGCCAAAGCCATAAAGGAAGCAAACGAAGCTGCAAAGGTCTATATATTTTACAAGGACCTCAACATAATAGGGAAGGACAGTCCCTATTTTAAGGATATAATCGAGAAATACGACATAATATTGATCAGATATCCTGAGGAGGAGAAACCTGAAGTCTGTGAAGAGGAAGGGAAGTTGGCAGTAAAGGCTCACGATGTTTTACTTGGGAGAGAGATGAAAATCAACGCGGATTTGGTTGTGCTGACCACGGCTTTTTTAGGTGATGACACTGCAGACAGGTTGAAGGGCCTTTTCAAGGTCTCCACCAATTCCGATGGATTCTTTCAGGAAGCGCATATCAAGTTAAAGCCCTTAAATTTCGCAACTGATGGCCTTTACCTTGGAGGATGTGCCCGCTCGCCCAAGAACGTGAGGGAGAGTATGGAGGAGGCGATGGGTTGTGCCATGAGGGCTTCAATCCCTATGAAAAAAGGATATGTTGAGGCAGAGGGCATAGTTGCTGATATCTATCACGAGAAGTGTAATGAATGCGGCCTTTGTGCCAAAGTCTGTGAATTCGGAGCCATTGAGTTGATAGACAAAAAGCCTGAGGTTATCAAAGCCATCTGCAAGGGCTGTGGAACCTGCGCTGCAGAATGTCCGAAAGATGCGATAGACATCATTCATTTCACTAACGAGCAGATTATCGCGCAGGTTGAAGCTGCACTTGTTGAAGAACCTGAAAAGAAGATCGTTGCGTTCTGTTGCCATTGGTGTGCTTTGGGGGCGGTTGACGTTGCAGGGGTAAGCAGATTCCAATACCCAGAGAACATACGAATAATTCGTGTCATGTGTGCAGGGAGGGTCGACAAGACCTTTGTAAACAAGGCATTCGAGCTTGGGGCAGGAGGAGTTTTGGTTGCAGGCTGCGAATTTCCTACTTGTCATTACATTAATGGGAACTACAAATGCAAGGATAGAATCGAGAAATTGAAGAAGAAGATGGCCAAAAAAGGAATAGACGAGGAAAAACTTTGGACTGTTTGGCTTTCGGCTGCTGACGGGCCAAAATTCGTGAAGACCGTGAAGAGCATGGTCGAACAACTGAATCTCTGAGTGGGAACATGATAACTGAGAAAAACGTGATAACTGAGCGGTACAAGGAATTGATAAGGTGCTGCGAGCAGTGCGGAACCTGTACAGCCAGCTGTCCCACCAAGGAGGTTAGCGACTTCAATATTCGAAAATTGGTAAGACATCTTCAGCTGGAAATTCACGAGGAGAAGGAATTCCTGGGCAAGTATCCCTGGATATGCACCTTGTGTTATAGATGCAGAGAGTTATGCTACGAGGGTCTCGATATTCCGAAATTGGTGTTGGCGCTTAGGGAGTTAGCATTGGAGAATGAGGCAGCACCAAAGGAAGTTCAAAACGTCCTTGAATCTATCAAAAACAATTACAGTCCGTACAAGTCCACTGGCAAATCAAAAACCTCTCGGATAAAGCCTCCTTTACGATCTATAGAGGATACCAAGGTTCTTTATTGGATAGGGTGCACCCCCTCTATTAAAACCCCCAACATAGCAAAGGCAACGGCATATGTTCTCATCAAGGTAGGAAAAGAGTTCAAGATTTTGACTGAGGAGCCGTGCTGCGGAGAGCCTTTGATCTGTCTTGGTCTATTGGACGAGGCAAAAGGCATCGCACTTAAGGTTGTCGAGACGATCAAGAACGCGAATGTAGAACAATTTATAACCTCATGCTCAGGTTGCTACAATGCATTCACGAGACTCTACCCCGACATATTGGGTGTTGAGTTCTCGGGTCTGGAGATCCTCCATACTTCCCAACTCCTTAGCAAAAATATGAGCGGTTTCAAACTTGAGGAACCTATGAAAGTCACGTATCATGATCCGTGCACATTGGGCAGGCATGCAG
>JAZGAR010000136.1:0-18774 GCA_036475875.1 Thermoplasmata archaeon | reverse complement strand
TACATTTTATATAATAGTTTGATTATATTCGTTCATGTGATTCATGTACCTAAAAAATACACCCCTATATGGTACAGAGCTTTAATAGCTTAAAATCACCTATTTAGCAACAAAAGGAGGAAAACCGTTATGATGCAGAAAGACAGGTATAAACCCGATGAATTGGACATTAAAATCATGAGCCGGTTTCAGGAGGAATGTAATGTCTCTATCCGGCAATTGGGAAAAATGTTAGGTGTCTCCACCTCAACTGTTCAGCGTAGAATGACAAATTTGTACGAGAAAGGCATAATCAAGGGCTGTCGAGCAATTCTAGATAAGGAGTATCTCGGATATGTCACGATTTTCTCACTGATCAAGGTGGCTGCAGGTTTTGTCAAGGATGAGGGAGGGTATATTGAGAACTTCGCTGAAGAGGAGATAAAGACACGATACGAGGTTGAGCATCAGTTCTGGTTCATAACAGACACCGCAACCAAATTGAAGGCGAACCCATGGGAATTCGTACTGGATGTTTTCTCCTCCTTAATTCCGAAGGCCTATGGAGAAGATATCGCGGCCATCCAGATCATCTACGCACTTCATGGGAGGTTCGATATCCTGGTCAAGGTGGTTGGGACCGATCAAAAGATCTGCGGAAAATACATAGAGGACAAAATCGCGATCATACCCGGAATAACGACCATCGAGTCATTCACCGTGTTTGATGTGAAAAAGGATGAGGATAGATTGCCCTTCCTCAAAATATCTGAAGAATGAGAGGAAGATTATTTCCTGAATATCAAGATATTCTCCTTCTGTATCACGTTGTACAATCCAAATATTATCTTGTCCATGTTCTTTTCCAGATTAAATCCGAGCTTCTTGCAGTATTCTATGGTCTTGTCCACGGTTCTGACCTCTTGGCCTTGGATTGTCGCATTGCCTATTACGATGACACAATGCTTGCCTTCCTTCAAAACCCTGTGCATCTCCTCATAGCTACGTTCTATGTCTTTGTTGTACAACTCCACCTTCTTCTTGCCTGTTCCTCTAACCCCTATGAAATCGTCTCTTATACTTTCCAGATCATAGCCCAGGGCTTCCAGGGCATGGGCGTCGTTTTTTACATAATCGAGGGCAATGGAGTAAGGAGGAGAGGTGATTATACCGTCGATACTTTCATTCTTCATTTCAAGGTTTCGGGCGTCACCGATTTTTATTTTTACATTTCCCAGTGGGAGTTTTAGTTCCTTTACCACCATCCCATAATCCTTGATCGAGGAGAGCATCTTTTCCACATTGTTCCTAAAAGACCCATAAAAATCCTTTTTTCTTCGCCTGCTCCTATCGCTGTGGGCGATCAATTCGGCAACCTTGTAGAAGTTCCTCATCTTTTCGTTCTCTATGGAGTCAATGGCCTCACCCAGTCCTCCCTTTTTCGAGACCTTGCCGTGTTCGAATGAATGGAGGGTTATCTCGCGGTTTTCCTCAAACAATGAATCCTTCGTCTCCTCTATCTCTTCCATTACCTCGATTGATTCTGTTTTAACTTTGGAGATGAGGATGCAAACCTGAGAAACATCTACACCCACACAATCGATACCAAGCAATTGACATTCGAGGGAAGTTGTGCCACTCCCTATATAGGGATCCAGTATAACATCTCCTTTCTTGGCTTCGATCACGTTCAGCAGGGCCCTTATCATCTGGGGATGGTATTTTCCCTTATAGGGATAGATCCAGTGCGTCAGGTACTGGTTTGGCGATCGGGTCCTATTATAGCTCACTATCCGAGCATAATCTGTTGTCTCACCATCCACTTTCTGGAAGTAGGCTAGTCTCTTTTTGAGGTGATCGGTATCGCATGAGGTTTTGCAATTGAAGGTTCTGAGATTATCCGCCACCTTGAACTCCACTCCCTGGGCTTCGAGCTCCAATTCAGCAAGAGCCAGTTCGTAGATGAACTGAACATTGTTAAAAAGTTTTAACTGCATGGGGAATGGGGAAGGTTTTGTCGAGGTTATGGGTTCGATATTTGCTTTCTGCATTTTTAATTCACCATTGTTTCTGTTAACTCAGGGCAAATGCACTTGAGGATATATTATGGTTGTTTTTGTCCTGTTACCCGAACCTTTAAATCTTTGAAACGGATTTAATGAAAATTGATATATCATAATGCCGGGGTGACAGAGAGGCTATGTGTCCGACTGCAGATCGGTTTACGGGAGTTCAAATGTTCAGTTCTCCAGGCTGTTAACACCTGCTGGGCGAACTTGAAAATCCCCCCCCCGGCTCCATTGAACTCAACTTTTGGGGTCTGAATGTGTTAAGAGTCTACAATACGCTGACAAGGAGCAAGGAAGAGTTATATCCCTTGGAGGACAAGAAGGTCAAGATGTTCGTTTGCGGGCCTACGGTATACGATTATACACATATTGGCCACGCGAAATCTTACATAGCATTTGATGTGATTGTTAGGTATCTGCGCTATCGAGGCTATGAAGTGTTCTACCTACAGAATATAACTGACATCGAAGATAGAATGATCAAACGCGCAAATGAGGTTGGGATATCTGTAAAGGAACTTGCGGAGGATTTCACCAAAAAATACCATGACGACATGAAGGATTTGAATGTTACATCCGTGGATAAATATGCAAATGCCACAGATTATATACCGCAAATAATCGAACAGATCCAAGGACTTGCCGAGAAGGGATATGCCTACGAGATAGACGATGGTGTGTACTTCGACGTTTCGAAGTTCGATGAATATGGCAAGCTCGCTCAGCGCACTTTCGAGGAAATCATGAAGGACAAGAGGGTTTCAAGGATAGAACCTAACCCTCAAAAGACGAACAGCATCGATTTTTCACTTTGGAAGAGGAAGAAACCGAATGAACCTTATTGGGATTCACCTTGGGGTGAGGGAAGGCCAGGTTGGCATATCGAAGACACGGCCATATCGATCTCCAATTTCGGTCCGCAGTACGACATTCACGGTGGAGGTGAGGACCTGATATTTCCGCATCACGAGGCCGAGATCACCCAGGCCGAATCTTATACCGGCAAGGTTCCCTTTGTAAAGTACTGGCTGCACAATGCGTTTCTTCGTGTGGAAGGCCAAAAGATGTCAAAATCCCTGGATAATTACATAACAGCCAGAGAGGCTATCGAGAAGCACGGCCAAGATGTGATAAGGTTCTTCTTCACATTCAATCCATATTATCGCCCCATAGATTACGCGGAAGAGAAGATCGAAGATGCGAAGATAAAACTGGGAAGGATCCAGAACACCACGGAGAATCTTCAGATTTTGGTGGAAGGTGGCGCAGAGGAAGGAAAGGCCAAGGTGAGTGCCTTAGTGGAGGAAACACGGCAAAACCTGATCGGGGCCATGGACGACAACTTCAACACCTCCGATGCACTTGCAGTGATATTCGATCTCGTGAGGAAGGTCAATGACCTGATAAGAAAAAGTGAGATCGACAAAAATGGTGCCAAGGAACTGCTGGACTTATTCGGGGAATTTGAAGGAATTTTCGGGGTTGAGTTCGTTGTAAAAAGGGATGGAGAGCTAACACAGGAACAGGAACAGCTGATAAAGGAGAGGGAAGAGGCCAGGAAGGAGAAGGACTGGAAAAAAGCTGACGATATAAGGGATAAGTTAAAATCTCAGGGCATTATTCTGGAGGATGCGCAAAAGGGCACCGTTTGGAAGCGGACGAGATGAATCATCATTCGAGAAAGCACTTTTCTATCTCCGCAAAATCATAACGTCTCAACATCGACTTATCCACTTTGGTGATGTAAGAGGCCTGAACCCTTGATATATAAAGGATGTTGTTGCCGATTTTGGCTCTTATATCGGAGAGTTTCGATGATTTCATGGTGATAGGCAAAAGTTCCGCCCCGAAGCAAGAAGTGCAAACGCGGTAGTCCTGATCCTGCTTTTTTACGAAATCCACGATATCCTCGTCTATCTCGATAAATTTATTCGGCAAGACTTCGACTTTCATATCCCTACTTTCCTTTGAAATTCGGCTTCCTTTTCTCCAAGAAGGCCTCAAATCCTTCATTCTTGTCTTCGGTGGCGAATGCTAAGCCCTGGGTCTCGGCTTCGTAAGCCAGACCTTTTTCAAGGGGTACGTTCAACCCGGCATTTATCGCGGATTTTACCAGGCGAATCGCGATCTGCCCGTTCTTCAGTATTTTTTGAGCCAAGGTTTTTGCTTCCTCTATAAGTTTCTCCGGAGGCACGACCTTGTTCACCAGACCGATCCTCAGTGCCTCGTTGGCATCTATCATTTCCCCCGTGAATATCAGTTCTTTGGCTTTCGCAGCCCCGACGAGCCTGGGCAGTCTTTGAGTTCCCCCGAAGCCCGGGTGGATGCCGAGAGTTACCTCAGGCAAGCCGAATTTTGCTTTCTCAGATGCCAGGATCATATCGCATGCTAAAGCGAGTTCGCATCCCCCGCCTAAAGCATAGCCGTTCACAGCGGCTATCGTGGGCTTAGGCAGGTTATCTATCACGTTGAAAACGCTCTGCCCGAAGTGCATGAATTTCCTTGCCTCCATGGGAGACAGGTCCTTCATCTCTTTAATGTCCGCTCCCGCGACAAAGGCCTTCTCGCCCGAGCCCGTGATGATGATCACATCGACTTCTGCATCATCACCAAGCGCTTTGAAAGCGGTCCCTAAATCAGAAAGCGTCTCGGAGTTGAGTGCGTTTAAGGCCTGTGGTCTGTTCACGGTGATTATGCCTATGTTGTTATCTTTCTCAACCATCACATTTTTGAGTTCCATTCTTCTATCTCCCCAATGGTTTAAACTCATAACGCATATGGCTAATGGGTGTTTTGGTATAATTGTTTTATTCTTCTTTAAAGTAATATTCGTATTCGATGAGCAAGTCCCAGTCGTTGCCGGTATCTGTGAATCCGATTAGGCCGGTGGTGAATAAATCTCCGCAATCACCGCATTCTATAGTAATGTTGTACTGGCCTGTGCCGTTCAGGTAGGGATCTATATCCGGATCAAAGGTTATCGTCAATATAATCTCCCCTGTTTCTCCGTGGGCATTGGATTCTGGTCCCTCCCGATATTCGTTACCATCAGGAGTTTCAACCCGAAGAGAGAATGTATCTGGCTCGTTCTCGTAGGTTCTAAGACCGTATTGTTCATCAGGCTCGTCCGTCCAGGTCAATGTCAAATTCATGGATATGAGGTTCTCTTCCTTGATCAGTCCTGTGACCAGTGTATCGGAATTCTCGTCTGAATAACCTGACATGGTTATGGGATTGCCTGCCACAATTTCATATTTTGACCAGTCTGTTGTGGTTCCAGTACCTTCCTCCTCTCCAATACCATAGAAAATATCTGTTCCACCCATATATCCAACCCCGATTATGATCGGGATAAACATGAATGCAACAGCTGATGTTGTCATTTTAGTCCAAATGCTCTTGTCCTCCTCGTAGAAGGCATCTTCTTCTTTTGCCAGTTTATTTATCCATCTGTTGTATAGAATAAGACATCCTATAGTCAATAAACCAATGGCTGGCACAATTGCACCAAAAAGTTTTGGCGTATGGAGTCCTTCGGCATAAATTGCATATAATGCACCTTGAACGGCACCACCAACGATTGCTCCAATCCCAGTAGGAATGAAAATTACAGCCATATATATCGCAACTTTATCTTTTGGTGCGATTTTAGATATATATGCGATAAAACCTGGGTGTGTTACGAATTCCCCTATGGAAAAGATTATTATCCCAGTGACAAATAATGCCGAATTATTACTTAAAAATACAATTGTGATTCCCGTGAGGGCGATTATTATCCCAATCATCATTACCCTCAGTGATTTATGTTTCTCTACAAGTTTTCCAAGGAAGGGTCCAACAATGATAATAGTGAAGGGATTAATTATTCCCAAGAATCCAGGGTTAAACCAATCTGGCATTCTACGAAAATCGAACATGTATTTAGGCAAAATGGCAAGATTTACAGTATACATGAACCAAAAACCTGAATATATTATGCATAAGATCATGAACTTTTTATCTTTCAGAGCAGGTATTATTTTTTTCAAAGCATTAGAGATACTTATATCTCGCTTGGGTTCCACTGGATTTTGATATTTAATAAATACAATTGCTAAAGCTATCGCGATCAGTACTCCAGCAACGATAAATATCAGAGAGTAGTTTCCTGTACCAATAAAAATAAAAAAGAAAAGGAGAGCGAGAAAACCCGGAATAATGGTGGCGCCGAGATTGATAAACCAATAGTATAATGAAAAAGCGAGATTGCGCTGCCTCTCCTCTGTAATGTGAGCAATAGTCGCCGAAATCATCGGCTTGAATGCACCTGCCCCTAAACCGATTAGAATAATGGTAAAAACAAGAAATGGAAGTTGCCCCATCCTCACTGTAAACGTTAAAAAATACCCCACCATCAATGTTCCTAAGGAAACAAGTAAAACGAGTTTATACCCATATTTTTCAGCTAAGGCAGCAGAAACCAAAGGTGTAAAATATAATAAAAAATACAATAGAGCAAATAATAGGCCCCAAATAGGCGTTGGGATTCCTACGTTAGTTGTGACATGTACCGCGAGGAAGGCCATCATTCCATAGAAAGCCCCTCTTTCGAATAATTCCAGCGAGTTTACCCACCAGAACTGGTGTGGAAACTGCCCAAAAAATCCCTTCTTCTCCCCCTCAGGTTGAGGAGACTCCACCACCTCCGCCTCAACAGGTACCCCCTCTTTCACTTCCTCAACAACCTCCCCCTCCACCACCTCAATTTCGTACTCTTCCTTGTCCTCGTTGTCCATCTCTGGTTCTCCCCGTACCTGTAAAACCCTGTAGGTGCATCTGGATAATACGAACTATAATTTATCTTTTCCCGTTCATCCCTGTGTTTTGGCCAGGGTCCTCTCCACGGAAGGAAAAAGATTCATATCGGTATGCGGTAGGAACAGAGCGGAAGTGAACTCGTTGTAGAACATGTTGTTCACGGAAAGCTCTATGTAGGTCATCATGCTGTATATCCTCTTTGCCTCCTCCCTCATTTCCTTTGAAAGAAGTGCCAGCCTCGCACCACCCAAAGATCCATTTCCAATGAACTCGTACTTCTTTAGGGGAACATCAGGAAATAGACCGAGTAAGATCGCATTCTTCAGGTCTATGTAATTACCAAATCCTCCAGCGATGTATATTTTGTCCAGATCATCAAAGGTGTGATTCAGGCTCTTTAGGAGTACCGAGCAGCTCGCATAAACTGCCCCCTTGGTCCTGATGATGTTCTTGATGTCAGCCTCTGTAATAACTATGTCCTTGCCATCAGCCTCCTTCATAACTATCTCGCCATCATCTCTCCTCTGAGCTATGACATCCCTACCGAGAGAGGTTTCCTTTGCCCAAACGACCACGAACTCCTTTCCTTCAGCCCCATCCCTTATGCGTGGAGAAAGAACGTCATTTATGTTTCCGCTCTTATCGATTATTCCGTGTAAAAACATCTCGGCCAATAGGTCGATTAAACCTGAGCCGCAGATGCCCTTCGGTTTCACATCGCCGATGGTTTTGTAGAAGATTTTGATATCCATTCCAACCCCCTTCTCCCGGGGCAGAACATTGAGCGCGATCTTCTCTATCGCTCCTATCGCGGCCCGCATGCCGTGCTGAACCTCTCCACCTTCGAATGCCGGGCCAGCGGAGCAGGAGCAGGAAACCAACCATTCCTTGTTTCCGATAACAGCCTCGCCGTTGGTCCCCACATCTATCAAAAGGCTCAGTTCATCCTTTTTGTTTAGGCCCGAAGAAAGGATGTCCGCTGTTACATCGCCTCCAACATAGCTGCTTCTGCAGGGCATGTAGAAAATTGTCGCCTCAGGATTCACCTCCAATCCCAAGTCTTTCGCCTTCAAGAGGGGGATTAAACTGGCGGTTGGGATATACGGCTCCAACCGGATGTGTTGCGGATTCATAGAAAGAAAGAGATGGCTCATGGTTGTGTTGCCAGCAGCCACTACGCTGGTGATGTCCTCCTTGCATGTGCCGTATTTGATCCCTCGCCTGCAGACCTCATCATCAAGGGTCAATTCCTCTATAAGAAAGTTGATGGTCTCGATTATCAGTTTGTTCAGTTTTGTTAAACCTCCCTCCTCCTCAGCGAAGTTTATCCTGGCGAGAACATCCTCACCACAAACGATCTGTTTGTTGTAGTTGGATTTGGTGGCTATGGTCTCGCCGCTGTTCAAATCGATGAGAGAAACTACCACCGTGGTGGTTCCAATATCTATCGCCAACCCAAAATGCTTGTTTGTGGTTTCTTTTGAGTCGATGTAGATGATCTCGTACTCTCCATCTATCTCAGAGACTGTAACACCTACATCCCAGTAGTTATCACGGAGGATTTTGGCAACCTTCCTCAGCATATCCACTCCTGTCCTAGCGGTCAGGATGTTATGTTCAGCCAACCCTTTTTTTATTCTTTCCAAATCACTGATGTTATCCTCCAAGCTGGGGGCAGGAAGTGTCAAACGAAGCTTCCTAGTAATTGGGACCAGGTGTTCTATACGGGTTTCCTTTGATTTTACAAGTATCTGATGCCTTGCTGCTCTTGAAATCTCGGGGATGTAGATATCGACATCGCTCGCAACGACAGTTTCGCATGCAAGGTAGAAGTTATTTTCCTTTTCCTCCTTTGAAAGCAGCTCAGAATCTTTGGCAGAAACCTTGCCCTTCACCTGAACCTTGCACTTACCGCACTTGCCCAGCCCTCCACAGACCGAATTTATGAAAACACCTGCGTCAATCGCGGCGTTCATGATCGTCTCGCCGGATTTGACCTGGACACTCTTATTCTCAGGCTGGAAAGTAACAATACAATCTACCATACCTTCGTCCCTCATCTCACCATACGGATTGTAGAGATAAAATATTTTTGGAGGGATCGATTTCTCCAAATCGTTTCACCTGCCCATCGCTTTCCTAAAAGATCTTCGTTGTACAATTGTACTTTTATTGGATTGAATTATCAAATAGAAGCAATTAATTTATAACAGTGCACCCTCACTCTCACCACTCAACTAATCTCTCACACCCTTCACCCAATCCAGCCTTCTCTTTTTGTTACCAATCACGGTTTTCTCATCTTTGTACTCGGATTCAGCTTCAGCCAGGTATTCCACAGCCTTCAATAGCCCTTCCTTCGAAGGACTTCTTATATCTATTCCAGCCCTGTAAAGTTCTTGGCGCAGTAACGTCATGGCCACTCTATCGTCCTCGAACCCTTGGCAGAAATCCACGATGATCGCGTCGGTGGCGCCTACCAGAGTCGTTTTATCTCCATGATCATAGATTCCCTCGGCCACGAGACTTTCATACAACTCCCTCACAGGGTCCTTGAGTGCCTTTTCAGAGAGAACCAAATTACCCAAACTCTCGAAAGTCTTCTCCACATTCTCTCCAGTTTTAGCGCTGGTGGAATAACTCGTTTTGAGGTCTTTCGGCAGGGAATCCTTAATACCGATGTTATACCTGGATGCGATCGTCCTCATCTCCACCGGTTCGAACTCGTAATCATCCGCCAAATCGGATTTGTTGCACGCAAAGACCAATGGAACATTATCCACAACACTGAACAACAGGGGAATCCAATATCGCTCTAGACTGCTTAAGGTCTCCTTTCTCGTGAGGTCAGCAACGAGAAAGGCGCCGTGAACCCCCACAAACGATCTCGTTTGGACAGCGGCGTACCCCGCTCTTCCAAGCACATCCCAGATCATGAGACTGAGCTCTATCTCCTTGTCACCTTTATGAATAATCAGATTTTTCTTGGTCACCTTGCATCCGATGGTGGATATGTAGGAATCTTCGAACTTGTCGAAGACGAAACGCCTTATCAGACTGGTCTTACCCACGCTGCTGTCCCCGAGCAGCACGATCTTCTTCAAGACCATTTACTCTCCACCTCCCCTATATATATTATTAACAATGTATTTAGTTATTTCTTTTATTGTGTTTCGCCTTTTCAGCATCCTCTTTCTCCTTCCAGATCGAATTGTTTCATCTGGAGGTGGGGGCAAATCTTCTTGGGGAATGGAGCCTCAAAACCTACCTTTCTCCACCCTAAGTCACTTTTCCGCATCTGAGAAACAGAACAATTGGTTTTTTCCAGACATCCTCCTTCTCGATTACTTTGAAATTCACCCTTTCAAAATAGCCTGTGAGCTCGTTACGGCTGAAATTATTCCAATACTTAGGGAATCCATATAAAATGACCCATTTTATCAATTTTAATTTCTCAAGGAAACTGGAATCGCCATAACAATAGGTAATGCTGATGAATTCTCCCCCCTCTTTCAGGACCCTTTTGCCCTCCATGATGGCTTTCAGCGGTTCCTTCATGGTTTGGAGGGCGTTAATGCAGATAACCTTGTCAAAACTCGAATCGGCAAATGGTAGTTCGTACGCGTCCTCGACTTGGAAGGTGACATTTTTGATATCAGTTTCGTTTTTTTTCCTATTTGCTATTGTGACCATTTCAGGGGAGATATCGATACCCACTACTTTTTTACAATGATCGGCTATGTGGAATGCGATTTCCCCTGTACCGGTTCCAACCTCCAACACCGCATCATCCGGCTGCATATATGAACTGATTTTTGATTTAAACGCTTCATACTGATCTGCAAACGCCCTATCTATCCATTTATCGTATCTTTTTGCAATTTTGCTCCAAAATCCTTTTTCTCCTTTTTTTCGTTTATCCTCTACCTTCATCATATGTCACGGTGTAAGGGAACAATTATATTAATAGTCAATGATACATTAGCTGGTTAATGACTAGAGGGATGAATGGCATAGGTTCCTCTGAGAATCCTCGAGATGATGATGAGCTACTGCAGGAAGATCTGGGAGAGAAAGAAGTTCTTCTTGAAAAATCCAAAAGTGTTTGTCCAGATTGTCTAAAAATCATAGACTGCCAAATATTTTTTAGGGAAGAAAATGTCCATATGAGAAAATATTGCGAGGAACATGGCCGGTTCGAGGTTATGATATATTCCGATGTGAACGATTATCTTAATGCGGAAAAATTCAACAAACCTGGCTCCACACCGTTGCATTATCAGGGCTCTGTTTCCGAGGGATGTCCCAAAGACTGCGGATTGTGCGAAGCGCATAAGCAGCATACCTGTGTAGGGATAATAGAGATAACGGAAGTATGCAACCTGAAATGCCCTGTATGCTTCGCAAACTCCAATTCCGGTTTTATGTTACCCTTTGAAAAGGTAAAGGAGATGATAGACCTTTATGTGAGATGCGAGGGTGAGCCTGAAGTTCTTCAAATCAGCGGGGGTGAGCCCACCCTTCACCCGAATATAATTCAGATCCTGGAGTACGCCGGTAAAATGGGTATAAAGTATCCAATGCTCAATACGAACGGGATAAAACTCGCAAATAGAGATTTTGCAAAGAGGATTTCTCTTACCATGGAAAACGAGCCCCATATCAAAAAACCTCTTATCTACCTGCAATTTGATGGATTGACAGACGAAACTTACAGAGTCCTCAGGGGTAGACCCCTTCGGAATATCAAGATGAAAGCCCTTAGAAACTGCAAAGAGCTGGGAATGAATGTAACACTAGTTCCAACCATAGTAAAGGGAGTAAACGAGCATGAGATCGGCCCCATCATCGATTTGGCTCTAAACGACAACAATATTAAAATGGTGAATTTTCAGCCCTCGACACTGACTGGGAGGTATGAGCTGTCCGAAAAGCAGAATAAAAGGATCACGATCCCAGAAATACTGGATGAGATCGAGAATCAAACTTCGGGATTGTTGAATAAAAAGAGTTTTATCAATATCCCTTGCCCCTACCCAACCTGCTCCATGTGCACTTACGTTTTTAAAACTGATGATCAGGTCCTCTCATTAACGGAGCTGTTCGAAATAGATGATTATATGGATAAAATAATCAACCGAACAATTCCTGATGAAGGACTTTTGTCCGAAGTAAACGAGGCACTTGATGCCCTATTGTCCATGGGTGCCGTGATGGGCTCTGAAAAGACGGAGTCCGCCATATGTACCTCCTGTGGAATCGTCATTCCGAATATTACTGAGTTGATGGATAATATTACATTGATTTCGGTACACGCCTTCATGGACGAGTTCAATTTCGATTTGAAAAGGGCTAAAAAATGCTGTGTCACGGAGATTCTGCCAAATGGCCAAATGATACCGTTTTGTGTGTACAATATACTATATAGAAAGGAATTAAAACCGGATTTTGGAAAGATGTGTTAAGTGATATTATGAGCGGTGAACTCAACATCATGGACTCCGACACCATAAAAAGTTGCTGCACCACTTTTTACGAAAACGATATGGTGGCCATGCTTTTCGGGGAGAACTTTCATCCTGGGGAAGAGAAGTTGACCTTGTATCTGGGTGAGAAACTGGGCCTAAAAGAGGATTCCAAGGTGCTGGATGTTGCCTGCGGCGCCGGTGTCTCTGCCGTATCTCTGGCCAAACGATTTGGATGTAGTGTCACAGGAATTGATCTAAGTGAGAAAAACCTCGATAAGGCCAGAAAGAAGGCCGCTTCTGAGGGTTTAAACAATAAAATTGATTTTGTGAAGTCAGATGCCGAGAAGCTGCAATTTGGGGATGAAACCTTCGATACGGTAATATGCGAATGTGCATTGTGCACGTTTCCTGATAAGCAAACTGCGGTTAATGAAATGCATCGCGTACTAAAAAAAGGTGGAAAGTTGGGAATTACGGATGTTACCATTGAAAATGAACTTCCAGATAGTCTCAATAATATCGTATCTCAGGTGATTTGCATAGCAGGTGCGCTTCCTGCAAAGGGGTACCAGACCCTCTTTCGTGAGGAGGGTTTCGAGGAAGTGACATTTGAGGACCATAGTGACGAGATCCGGGAAATGATAGAGAGGGTCGACAAACTTTTACCTGCATGGAATATGATTAAGAAGCTTTGCGATTGCGATCTCGAGAAGATTTTCGGAATAACATCAAAAGAGGCCAAGGATCTGATAAAAACCGGATTTGAAGAGCTTGAAAAAGGAACTTTTGGATACGGCTTATTTACGGGTCTGAAGAAATAGGAGCCATGCTCCAAGCGGTATCTTCGCTCCTAGCCCTGCTCCCTCAACAACTTCTCGATCTCATCTGTCAGATCATACGCACCAGCAATCACTTTCCCTTCAGCAACGATGTTCCCCTCCTCAACCTTTACTCTACCGATAGCGAATTCCTTGATGGTCTGGATGATCAGGGGCAGTTCCCTTCTCACACCCTCTATTCGGATCTCCTTAAAGAGTGGCTCATCTTCACCCTCTTTTTGAATAATCTCCTCCAGGCTACCTTTCTTCAGCTTATTCTCCATGTTATCCCAGAGGGGA
This sequence comes from Thermoplasmata archaeon, assembly GCA_036475875.1. Classification (GTDB taxonomy): domain Archaea; phylum Thermoplasmatota; class Thermoplasmata. The sequence continues at coordinate 5,340 of JAZGAR010000136.1, read as the reverse complement.
TCGAATTTCCCACCACGAATCGGAAACGTGCAGTAGGTTATCGGGGGACCGCGATCCAGAATCTCGGTCACATGATGCATCATCACACCTGTCCTATCAGCCTTCTCTTGGATGAGCTTCCATATTACCTCCTGCCATGTTCCTGTTGGACCGCCAGGCTCTGCAGGATGGAGATTTATCATCGTATATTTTTTGCATATTTCAGCGCCGGTTATGAGCATGTAACCAGCCAAGACGCAAAGATCAGGATCATAATTCTTTAGATGCTTCATCATCTCTCTGTCGTATGTTCTTCTCCATTCTTCCAAGTTCTTTTTCCTGTTCTCAGGCTGGAATTTTTTGGAAGAAAAAAAGATCAGGTCTATCCCATAACCCTCCACAAGCCTGAAAAAGGCGTCAGACTCAGGATCCCGGCCTCTTTCCCTGTTGCTGAATACAAAATCGAACTCGGCGTTTATAAAACCGCTTTGAATGGAATCATGCACCACTTTCAAAAGTTCCCTGGCCGCCTCATCTCTTCCAGAGGAGAACCATCCTATCTTATACAATATGAATACCCCCTTGATTTTCGGGTAGGTAAAAACCTCTAATAAACCTTTTTACCAATCAAACCTATTCTCCCTGGGGATGAATATATACCCAGCGTAATATGTTTCGATCTGGAGGGTCCTCTGTCTCCTCAAGACAATGCGTATGAGGTCATGGGTCTATTCGAGAACGGCCTTAGAATATTCGAGACCATCAGCAGATATGACGATCTTTTGGCTCTGGAGGGCAAAGAAGGATACGAAGCTGGGGATACTCTGGCCTTGATCGCGCCTTTTTTGGTTTACCACGGGATATCCGAGAAGAAAATCACTGAAGTAAGCGAGAAGGCCATACTTGTGAACGGGGCAAAAGAGCTTATTTCAGAGCTGAAAGAGAATGAATGGGAGGTGTATATCATCTCCTCAAGTTATGAGCAGCATGCCTATAACATCGCCTCGCAAGTGGGAGTTTCTCCTGCAAAAACATATTGCACCACATTTCCTCTGGATTGGTACAGGAAGGAACTGGAGGGCCAGGATACCATGTTGATTGCGGAGTTGGAAAAGGAGATTCTCGAGATGTATCCCCCTATAAACGACATGAAGATCAAGATGAGGCTTGATAGGTTCTTCTTCGGTAATCTGCCAAAAACCCCCCTTGGCAAAATCATGGAGGAGATGGAGGTGATTGGAGGAGAACGCAAGGTAAAAACCGCCCAGAGTATTGCAGATGAGCATGAGGTCGGCTTGAAGGATATGGTGGTTGTGGGTGACAGTATCACGGATTTCAAGATGTTGAAGACTGTGAACGATGCAGGTGGTTTGGCAATAGCATTCAACGGAAACGAATATGCCATACCCTACGCCACAATCGGTATAGCCACCACAAATATGATGGATATGCGAATGATTCTTGAGCAATGGAAGGAAGAGGGCAGAGAAGGAGTAATCAAGACCTTTGCAGAACGAAAGGACAAAAAAGAGCCCTATATACATATTCTCGCGGATAGAGAAAACTTCGATGATGTGATAAGCGTTCATAAGGATGTAAGGAACATAGTAAGAGGGAGGGCAGCTAAACTGGGGTAAGTGACATGAATTTCATAGGATTCGGAGCCTTGAATCTGGATAGATTGTACAAAGTTGAGAGGATCGCAAAAGGGGATGAGGAAATAGCGATAGAGGAAACTGTGGAGCAGCCAGGAGGCTCCGCTGCCAACACCATATACGCCTTAGGTAAATTGAACCTAAAAACAGGTTACATAGGCGCGGTGGGAATTGATGCGGAAGGGGAGAAGGTTCTGGCATCCTTTAAAGAGGTGGGCGTGGACATCTCGAAGATCAGGCTCAAGGAAAATGCAAGAACCGGGACTGTGATAGGTCTCGTGGATTCATCAGGAGAAAGAGCGCTTTACATCTCCCCTGGAGCGAATAACTTGCTTTCCTTTGAAGACCTGGACATGGAGTATTTAAAAAATGCCGCCATACTGCATATGACCTCTTTCGTGGACGATAATCAATTGGTTCTTCAGAAAAAGACTGTAGAGTCTTTGGAAGGTACGACGAAGTTGAGCTTTGCCCCAGGTTCTTTGTATGTAAAAAAGGGGTTAGAGGCCATCTCACCCATAATCGAAAAATGCCATGTTCTGTTTTTGAATGAGGTCGAGGCAAAGGTTCTCACAGGGGAGGATTACAAGCAAGCATCGAAATTCCTAATCGATATGGGCTGTAACATCGTGGCCATAACTCTCAAGGAAAAAGGTTGTTTCATTACAGACACAAAAGAATCAGCACATGTGGATGCAATAAAAACCGATGTAATGGACACAACGGGTGCAGGCGACGCGTTTTGTGCTGGATTTTTATACGGTCTATCTGAGAAAAGAGAATTGAAGATCTGCGCAATTATCGGGAATTATCTGGCATCGAGATGTATATCGGAGATCGGTGCAAGATTAGGTCTGCCAGGAAGGGAGGAATTGGAGGATGGGTTGGCTAAGAATTTCTAGGATTTTTCAGGTCTGGGACATGCTGTGACTAACAAAATTGATAGAAACATATATATAGAAGAACATATATAGGGGGATGCCTTTCAATCGAAAGGAAATTTGAAAAAAGAACGAGAGAATAAAATAAATGGAGGTAAAGACAAATGTTTGGAGGACAGACTCCGATATTGGTTTTAAAAGAAGGAACAACAAGAGAAAAAGGTAAAGGCGCACAGGGAAATAACATCGCAGCAGCAAAGGCTGTGGCGGATGCCGTTCGATCCACACTAGGACCGAGAGGCATGGATAAGATGCTAGTGGACAGTATGGGGGATGCGGTGATCACGAATGATGGTGTCACGATACTGAAAGAGATAGATATCGAACACCCTGCGGCCAAGATGATGGTGGAAGTTGCCAAGACTCAAGATGAAGAGTGCGGTGACGGAACTACCACTGCCGTAATTCTTGCTGGCGAACTTTTGAAGAAATCAGAGGACCTCTTAGACCAGAACATCCACTCAACCATCATATCCAGCGGATACAGGATGGCTGCCAAGAAGGCAAGAGAGATCATGGAGAAGGTTGCCGAGCCTGTTAGCATCAAGGACAAGAAGATCTTGAAGAACATCGCAAGCACGGCCATGATCAGCAAGAGCGTGAGCGCTTCAAGGGCACTTATGGCAGATATTGCTGTGGATGCTGTGACGAGAATAGCTGAAAAAACCGATGGCAATTACGTTGTAGACAAGGACAACATACAGGTCGTGAAGAAACAGGGTGGTTCGATAAACGACACGAAGATGATAGAGGGCATAATAGTGGACAAAGAACCAGCGCATCCAGGAATGCCCAAGAGGATAGAGAAGGCGAAGATCGCCCTCATCGATTCCGCTCTAGAGGTGAAAAAGACCGAAGTGGATGCAAAGATACAGATTACAGACCCGACTCAACTCCAGGCCTTTTTGGCTGAAGAGGAGAACATGCTGAAGGACATGGTGAAGACGGTAAAGAACTCCGGCGCGAACGTGTTGTTCTGCCAGAAAGGCATAGATGATCTGGCACAGCACTACCTGGCAAAGGAGGGTATCTACGCTGTTCGAAGAGTGAAGAAATCGGACATGGAAAAGTTGGCTAAAGCAACGGGTGGAACCCTCGTGACAAAGCTTGCAGACCTCACGAAATCCGATTTGGGTGCCGCGTCACTGGTTGAGGAGAAGAAGGTTGCTAATGATGAGATGACCTTCGTCACGGGATGCAAGAACCCGAAGGCTGTATCCATCCTCCTCAGAGGAGGCACGGAGCATGTTGTGGATGAAGTGGAGCGCTCCTTGGAGGATGCGATAGGCGTTGTCAGAGTTGCCATAGAGGACGGAAAGATGATAGCCGGTGGAGGTGCAACTGCAGCCGAAATCGCCCTCAGATTGAGGGAATATGCTCCATCAGTGGGAGGAAGAGAACAGATCGCAATAGAGGCCTTCGCAAATGCAATGGAAGTCGTGCCACGCACCTTGGCAGAGAATGCAGGCTTGGATCCAATAGACATACTGATAGCACTGAGAAAGGCACATGCAAGCGGAAAGAAAACCGCAGGAATCAACGTCTACACGGACAAAGTAGTGGACATGAGAAAGGAGAATGTGATCGAACCTCTAAGGGTTGGAATGCAGGCCATAAGTTCTGCGACAGACGCAGCTGTGATGATTCTGAGAATAGATGATGTCATAGCGTCAAAATCGACTGGCGCACCACCAATGCCTCCTGGCGGACCAGGCGGAATGGGTGGAATGGGCGGTATGGGCGATTACTAGGCCATCTAACCTTTTTTTCTTTTTTTTATTTTTTAGTCAATCACCATCTCTCGTAATGTATCAATTCATCGATATCGATTCTAGATACTGGATAAGGTTTTGCTTCGGAGTAACCCACAGGAAGTATCGCCACTGGCCGAACCTGTGCAGGCAAACCCAATATTCCCGAGACAGCATTTTCATCAAAAGCTCCAACCCAGCAGCAAGCCAAGCCTTTATCAACTATTGCGAGCAACATATTTTCTATTGCACAAGCACTGTCTTGGATGCAGTACAATTCCTTCCCCCTATTACCATAATGAGCAGTTCGCTTGATGTTTGTGCATACCACGATCACAACAGGCGCTTTCGCCACGAAATCCTGATCAAGAGCCGCGTGAGCAATTTTCTTTTTGGTCTCTTGCTCCTTCACAACCACGAAGTCCCTGGGTTGGAGATTTCCCGCCGATGGTGCGAGATTTCCCAGCGTTATGATCTCTTTTATCACATCATCATCGATTTCCCTGCTCTGAAATCTTCTGATACTTCTCCTGGCTTTTATCGCATCTATAACTTCCATGTTCCTCTCCTCCACTATCGTATTATAGGATAATGTTCTCTTTCGCTTTAATTTTTTACCCACCATCCTTACCCCCTCCTCCCACACTAAGAACATAGGATAACGAAGAAAAAGGTCGATGAAAACCCGAAAAAGTCGGCTATAAACACAAAATACCTATATCTTCAAAACCATATCCCCTCTCATAAGGGGGGTAGAGTAATGAATCAACCAATAAAAAAACAGATACAGGACTTTAGAGAAGGGGACTACATCAGAGGTATGTTCGCGTTGCGCAACAAGGAGACACCTAGGGAATATAAGAACAAATCTGGGAAATACTTCTTTCTGGGTGTAGGGGATAAGACAGGCGAGATATCCCTCAAGTACTGGGGTGGGCCTGACGATAAGCCTTTGACGTCGTTATACAACACCCTTTCAGTGGGAGATGTGATCGAGGTGATGGGTGAGGTGGC
>JAZGAR010000135.1:0-3930 GCA_036475875.1 Thermoplasmata archaeon | reverse complement strand
TAAAATAGAAAAGATGCAAGTGAACACAGAGAGGAGAATTGACCATGGATACAGCAACAATATTGGTAGTTGAAGACAATCCGCTAAATATGGAATTAGTGTGTGATATACTCGAAGCCAATGGCTATGCCGTGTATCAAGCGAGTGCGGCTGACGAAGGCATTAAGATCGCCAAGGAGAACATTCCCCATCTCATCTTAATGGATATTCAGCTCCCCGGGATGGACGGGCTGGCGGCTACACAAATCCTTAAAGACGATATCATCACCAGAGACATCCCTGTGGTTGCACTGACAGCCCACGCCATGAAAGGTGATGAGCAAAAAGCTTTCGAAGCCGGTTGTAGCGGTTACATCACTAAACCTATCGATACAAGAGAGCTCCCAAAGCTTGTGAAGACATTTTTTAACTCCTCTGCCCCGCAATGAGACTTACATGCTGACTTTTCCGCTTTGGTAGGATCAGATAACCGAACCGGACCCGGTTACGCTGTATCGGTTATTTAAATTCGTAAAAATCTAAGAGTTTCGGTCTTTACAGGCAATACTTCCTGTTCTTGCGCTTGGTTATCGAAATCTTGGACCGCGCATTTTGCCCCGGCATGAAAAATCCATGGAGAACCTGGCCCGGTATACTTATCCGCCTCGGGTGAATTATTCGCGCATCTTTCTTCCAGGAAAGGATGACCTACCATCGGGAAACCGCAGGTGGCGAATCTTTCCTGACGCTTTCCTTGCACTATCCAGAAGAATTATGATGAGAATGGTGATATAAGGAAATAAAGGGACGATAAGAAATGGCGGTTTGGTATTGGTTGTGCAATTTTTTCATGGGGCGCTCTCTTGAATGAAAGTTAAAGGACTTCCCTATTCATGACTCATGGCAGCCCGGGGCGTTATTGTAACATTAAAATTTTTTAAATACACCCTTACATTCCATGCTGCGAGAACGTCATCGACTTCAGCGAAAATTTCTTTTTCCGATATCTCACGATCTGGGTGTCTTTCTCTCAGCATCTTCAGTTTATTCCTTTTTTTAGGTCTGCTGATTATCCCTTCAATACGAGCAGCATACGGGACCTTGATATTGCTCTCGGCATCATGGGCAAGTTGGTAGTAAATATTTTCTCCGTAAATTATGTCAAGAAGATTACCCTTTTCAAGATAGGCGTTCATGAGGTATTCGGTATGTTGATCGGTGTTGTTGAATCCAAGGTATGCAACCTCCGACTCAAAGAGATAATGGACCATCTTTTTACCGGAAACAGCTTCTGATGCTGTACTGTCCTCAACCTGCTTCAGAACATTAATGATGCGCATCCTTGTGTACCGGTTGTCAAAAAAGAGGTAATTGAAAAACCCGGTTAACGGTCCCACCTGGTCTGTATATTTCATTGATTTGCTGAAGCTCTCCTGTTTTTTGTCTTCCCAGAACTTTACTAGATCTTCATCATAATTGAAACATACCTTTATTGCTGTTTGATTGGGGTAATATTTTTTAACTGGTAAAAATTCCTCCAGATTATCTGTCATGAATCTGCGATCCCCAATATGAAATCTCTCTATCAATAAGGTCTCAATACTCTGCACCAGTTCCTTGTATTCTTTTGTGTGCTTCCCAAGAAGATTCAACAACAGCCAGCTCCATATATCCTTTCCTTCAGGTTCCGTGAATTTGAATGTTGAGGTATATCCTTTCTCCTTTTTTTCCATTTCCAAGGTGGCACTCATCTTCATTCTGACATTCAATGCACTAACCATATGGACTTCATAGGAAAGCGACACAGATTCTATTTCCTTCAAAGGGTTTTCTGAAATACGGACAAGAAATGAGTCTGCCTGTTCCCTAATTTTTTTTTCGAGGCCTCCGCTGGTGCCGCTGTTTGTAAAAGAAGGGAGATTGAACATCAAAAATCCGGCTGCTATAGATAGACCAGCATATCGCAGAAAAAATCTTCGGTTATTCATTCTCATTTTTCGATTCCTGCCATACCGTGGCTGCTCGATAGGTATTTGACCCGGTATTCATCCATAAATGGTGCCTGGTTCAGGAGAAGGTTCTTCACTGTATTTTACCTCAAATTTGTCATCGCCAGCACTGCCAAGATTTATTAGTTCATTCAAAATTAATTCTCTCTCCTGAGAAGTCATAACAGGAAAGCCATAAAAATTGTTTTTGTGTTTTAAAGCTCCTTTCTCCTTAATCCGCTTAATCACGAATTGAATATGCTTTAACAATCTATTTTGGATATATTCGTTAGAGAAAGGTACGATTTCATTTTTAAGTTCATGAATTGTATCCCGGAATGTGGCATCTATTTCGTATCCAATACTATTTCTCCCTGATGCCATAGCCGCAAAGGTAGTTGTCCCTGTACCTAAGAATGGGTCAAGAACCGTATCTCCTTTAGCCGAATATGTGCTTATCAGTCGATATGCTATTTCAAATGGATAAGCCGCACTCCTCAAACGAGCTTCCTTTTTATTCAAAGCTTGCGGTGTTCCCTTAACATCAAACCACACATCAGAAAACCAGCTATTCCGTTCCTCCCAGAAAATAGCGCTTTCACGTCTTATCTTTTTATCTTCCTCTTTCTTGAACTCTCGCTTTGGGCCTTTTCTCAAAATCAAAATGTACTCATGTTCCAAGGTTACATAAGCACCTGCTGGGAGCATTCCTGATCCCATAAATTTATTTGGAGCGTTTGTTTGTTTCCGCCACAATATGCATGGGAGTGCCGATAATCCAAGTTCCATTGCGCTTTTCAAAATTCTCATGTGGTTCGGATACAGCACGAAATTACCGTTAATAGTTCTGGTTGCATCGCCAATATTGATGCATGCAAAACCACCGAATTTTAACACCCGATAAACCTCAGCCCAAATAGGGTCTAAAATTTCATGCATCGACTCAAAAGCCTTGGAACCATCCCCATTCTTAAGAGCCGCCTTCACTGACGAGCTTTGCTCAGAAAACATATCATCCCACATTTGGATCATCGGATAGGGTGGAGATGTAACGATTAGGTTGACGCTCTCTGAGGGAACGGCTTCCATGTTTTTTGAATCAGAATATATAACTCTATGATTTGTTATCATTTAAGCTCCAATCATTTTAAACATTCATTGGGATAGATTTTATGGTTGCTTACATATCACAATTCAAACTGCCGTTACAGCTCATTCTCATAAACATCCTTTATTTCTTCAGGCTGGACACAAAGTTGCTACAGGGAAATCTGTGGGCCTGATGCTTAATTTTGGAGAGAGAAAAGCCCGTCCGCCTCGCCTGAGCTCGCGATGGCGGGCAGGTTGAGGTCAAGGCGCCCTGGCCTCCGGCTCGTAGAGACATGAGCCTACGCCTCACCGAGGAATACCTGAAGGCTATTGATATAGATAGTGAAACCCGGGAACAGATCGTGCGGATCGTTATCCGGCATTCGGAGACCTCTATGTTACCTCCGGAGACGATTGCCGAAAAGGTGGTTTATGATGCAGACGATTTGGACCGCTTGGGTCTGATGGGGATGCTGCGGGGGATGATGGTCGGCGACACGGAAAAGTCCATGGATGATATCATCAACAACCGGCTGGAAAAGAGAAAGAAAGACTATGAGAGGTTGCATTTTGAGGTCAGCCGTGAGCTTGGACGCAAGTTATACGAGGAGACCCTCCAACTAATCGAGTTTATCAAGGCTTCCATGGCTAAGCGATGGAAAGAAATCAGCCGATTGGACCTGCCGGTATAAATGACATTTCTGATCCCCGAACCCACAACTATGCTCCTTCTTGAATCTGAATTAATCGGTCTTGCGGGAGCAAGAGGCGTTCTTTTATTTTGCCCTGAAAAACCTGGTCCTCTGGGCCAGGTCAGAGGCCTATGGCTCTGCCGAAATAAATTGATACAAAATTAGAAGCACGAAATACGAAA
>JAZGAR010000134.1:0-4420 GCA_036475875.1 Thermoplasmata archaeon | reverse complement strand
AGATGATATCATGGAAGTAGGCGTGGTAGGAAAGCCCAATGTAGGTAAGTCCACATTCTTTTCAGCCGCTACCCTGGTCAAGGCCGAAATCGCCAGCTATCCCTTTACAACCATAGAGGCGAACCGGGGCATGATGTATGTCAGGGCCAAATGCCCCCATGTTGATTTCAATCTGCAGTGCAATCCCAAAAACTCGCACTGCGAGAACGGCACGAGGCTTGTGCCTGTCGAGGCCATTGATGTGGCTGGTCTGGTGCCAGATGCCCACAAAGGCAAAGGCCTTGGGAACAAGTTCCTCGATGATTTAAGACAGGCCTCCGCCCTGATACATATCGTTGATGCCAGCGGTGCAACGGACTCCGAGGGCAACCCCTGCGAGATCGGTACCCACGACCCAATGGAAGACGTGGAATTCCTGGAGATGGAAATAAACCATTGGATACAAGGCATCCTTTTCAAGGACTGGCACAAGCTCTCGAAACAGATCGAGATGGACGGCGCGAAGGTGGAGAGGGTGCTCGCGGAGAAGCTCACGGGCTTGGGAATCACAGAAGGCATGATCCACGCCGCACTGAGAGACGCGGATTTGACCGAGAAGACAACACAATGGAGTGAGGACGACCTCTTGAACCTTTCCCATCACATCAGAAGGCATTCCAAACCGATGATTATCGCCGCCAACAAATGCGAGATTGCACCTTTAGATAATTTAAAGCGCCTGGGAGAACTGGAGGATTATATAGTCATCCCGACCTGTGCGGAGGTGGAATTGGCCCTAAGAAGAGCAACAAAAGGTGGGATGATCGAATATGTGCCTGGCTCTAACTCTTTCAAGATAATCGAGGGAAAGGGGCTCTCAGAGGACCATCAAAAGGCATTTAAAAAGATTGAGCACTACCTTGAGAAGATCAGCGATACAGGGGTTCAAAGATGTATCGAAGATGCAGTTTTCAAGTTGCTGGATTTGATAGTGGTCTATCCTGTGGAAGATGAATCCAAGCTCACCGATAAAGAGGGGAGGGTGCTTCCTGATGCCTATCTGATGAAACGTGGCAGTACAGCGGTGGATCTGGCCTACAAGGTGCATACGGATCTAGGTGAGAACTTCATAAGAGCCATAGATACGAGAACAAAACGTGTTGTAGGACACGATCACGAGCTGAAAGATGGTGATGTGATAAAAATCGTGGCAAATGTGTGAGGTCTAAGAATGGAAGGTTGGGATGTAAGGTTATTAACAGGTTCATACAACATAGAGGATGGAAAACCTGTGTTGGAGCTTTTTGGAAAGACAAAAGATGATGAATCGATCACTGTAAGATACAAGGGATTTTTACCGTATTTTCATGTAATTGCTTCTAAGGATAAGATCCTACAAGTTCTTGGGGAGGATCCCGAGATTCTTGATTTGGAGGAAATTACTCTTTTTCACAACGGTTCAGATAAAAACGCGATAAAAGTAACAATCCGAATCCCTGCAGATGTGCCAAGGTACAGATCAAAATTCATGCCCGAGTATAAGGTAATGGCGGCGGACATTCCGTTTCAGCACAGGTTCATCTATGACATGGATCTGGGGTCATGCGTTCGGGTTTTTGGAAAGGTTGTGGAATCTGATAATTTTACCACGGATTTGGTTGTGGAGGCTGAGAAATTTGAGGATTGTGAACCCTTCAAACCCAATTTAAAGATATTTAGTTTTGACATTGAAAACAGCCTCAAAGATGGTCATATCTTTACTATTTGTTGTGTTGTAAAATTTAAGGAGAAGATAGAGGAGATAAAAATAAAAGGTGAGGAAAAGGATATAATAAATGAATGGGTCAAAGCGATCCAGGAACACGATCCTGATGTAATAACTGGGTACAATATCGATGGCTATGACCTTCCCACAATAATCGATAGAGCCGGAAAATATGGTCTTACTGACCTTTCTTTGGGGAGGAATCAAAAACCCTTAAAATCAGTGGGTGGAAGGTTCTGGAGATTACCTGGTAGGATCATTGCAGATGCATGGTGGAACGTTAAACACGAACGTAAACTTAAAAAAGAAACGCTAAGCCATGTTTCGAAAATCCTTTTAGGTGAAACGAAAGAGGATGTAGACCCAAAAAAAATCGATGAGGAATGGGAAGAGAACCCTGATAAGGTGGTTGAATACTGCGCAAAGGACGCTATATTGGCCTTGCGCATCCTGGAAAAGATCAGGGTCCTAGGGAAGTCCATGGACCTCGCCACAGTATCGAAACTGCCTCTTGATGATGCAATAAATGGCAGAACATCGACCTTCATAGATTCTATTCTGATCAGGGAGGCTGACAGAGCCAAAGTTGCTGTGCCATTATCGGGAAGCAAAGGAGGAAGAGATAAAATCGAAGGTGGATACGTGCACAGCATCGAACCTGGTTTGTACGATATGGTCTGTGTCCTGGACTTCAAATCAATGTACCCAAGCCTTATCATAGCAAATAACATTTGTTTTACGACTCTTCATAAAGACGGTACGATAGTGAGCCCTGTAAACGTGCATTTTTTGAGTGAGGAAAAGCGGAAAGGGCTTGTGCCAAAGGTCCTGACAAAACTCATGAGGGACAGGGACGAATTCAAGGCCAAGATGAAGGATGGTAAAGATAAGGGTGATGAGGAGGCGTTCCTCTATTACAATGGTCTTCAGGAGGCGGTGAAGGTGCTCATGAACGCAATTTACGGAGTGTTCGCATCTTCCTTCTACAGATTCACCAACAGGGACATAGGACGAAGCATCACCGCATTCGCGAGGCAGAGCGTCAAAGGTCTCATCAAAAAACTGGAGGAGGAAGAATTGAAGGTCATCTATTCCGATACCGATAGTGTGTTCTTTGAATCGCCAAAAAAGGGCTTGGAGGAAACGATTGAGTTCGGGGGGGAGATAGCGAAGAAGTTCAGCGCTGGTGGTGCAGTCCTCGAATTCGAGCAGATCCTAGATCCTTTGTTCTCCCATGGCAAAAAGAAGAGGTATGTGGGAAAGATAGTCTGGCCCGAAGAGGGGATAATCGTAAGAGGCTATGAGATAAGACGTACAGATGCTTTTGATCTTCAAAGCGAGGCCTTAACCGCGGTCTTTGGAGAGATTCTCAACAGGGATACGGATGGAGCGATTTCCACTGCAAAGAAAATAGTCCAAAATATCCTCACTGGGAAAATCCCTAAAGAAAAACTCGTCATATCAAGAACAGTAAAACCTGAGAGGAGCTACGTGAACCCAAAGAGGATGGTCAATGTCATCGTAGCGAGAAAATTGAAGGATATGGGTTACGAGTTCGTGCCTGGTATGAAGGTTTCTTGGATAGTGACAGACGGTAAGAAAACTCCACAGGAGGTCGAGCCTTACATTGACGGCAAGGTTTTTGAATACGAGCCTGATAGGGAATACTACGCCAAAAGAGTTGCCATGACCCTAGCAAGAGTGACTGAGGTTTTTGGTTGGGATGAGAAAACCCTACTTGGAGGGCCAAAACAAAAAACCCTCTTCTCTGACGACTTCGATGCGTCACCCCCTAAAAAGATCGTGGAGAAAGGCAAGCCGAAAAAGACGAATGAAAAACTCACCTTGGAGGACTTCTTGTAGTCAAAACCTTTATTAATAAATGTTACCATGTAAACCTCCATGAAGGGTTTGAAGGTCCTTAAACTGGACTTCAAGGTCTATGGTCAGTACGATCTCGGCTTTGATAAGATATTCGATTACACCGAAAGGATCACCACATTATCCTCTCTTCTTTTCACATCAGAGCAGTTCATCATGATATCAAAGGTGGAATGGAGAGACGAACCAAACATAGAAAGTCTCAGGAAATCCATCATAATAGATGATATCCTCGATATCTCAAGCGAAGGAAGAATATCGATGTACATAATAATAGGCCACCTTCCACCCATAGTCTCTGAGCTAATATCCCATATTATCAAGCAGTTCAAATGCTTCTTTGAATTCCCTATCGTGAACGTTAAGGGCAGGATGACGATTCCATTGGTGGGCACCAAGGAGAACCTGAGAGAGCTCTTATCGCATCTCGAGGATTTGAATGTGGAGTTCGATGTAAGGTCCCTTACAAACTATTATTTTAAGGGAAAGGACATGCTTTCTTCACTAACTCCTTCCCAATACAAATGCCTGGAGATGGCAGTGGAAGAAGGCTTTTTCGATATCCCGAAAAAGATGGATTCTAGGAAGTTGGCTGGGAAGAAGGGTATCTCTCACTCGGCCTTTCTCACCCACATCAGGAAGGCGGAGAAGAAGATCTTTGAGGAGCTGTTTGATTGATTTGATGCCGTAACTTGAGGTATGAATTGATTATTTGTACAAAAAGAAGTGTTCCCATGGATGAAAGATTGGTGTTCGTATACAATGGTGACAGCGGTTTTTTTAACAATGTTGAGG
>JAZGAR010000133.1:0-3796 GCA_036475875.1 Thermoplasmata archaeon | reverse complement strand
CCTCTTCAATAACCTCATCCGCCTTAGAAATGATAGTGGAAATTTCCTGCACCCTGTTCTGTTTGGCGGTTCTGGCAAGGGAATCAGATTCATTGATACTGTCGAGGGCCATTGGAAGAGATTCGGCCGCTAGAAAATCCCTGGCATCCTGAAGTTTCTTCTCCGCCTCAGATACTTCCGACCCCAATTCCTTTGCATCGTCCACGAGGGACTGTGTGGTATCGATGAGCTCAGAGACCTTTTGTGTATGCTGTTGGTTAAGGTCGCTCATGGCGTCTTTAAGCTGCGCGACGATACTGCCTGTATTTTCATATTCTTTGTTTTCAAAGGATTGCCTTGCTTGGCCCAGAACTTGCTCTAAAGATGTAGCATCTATTCCTGCATTCTTGACTGTAGATATCATGTTCTCAGAAGAGCGAATCGCATAGGAAAGACCTATCCCGTAAAAATCACTCAATGCTTTAGTACCCAAATCAATGGCCTTTGTGGCTCTGTCGATCGTGGTGATATAGTCTCCGCTTTCGAATATGTTTTTTGTCTCCTGTAACAATTGCTCGGCCTCAGCGAATCCGGGCAAGGAGTCACTTATAAAAGTAGTTCCCATTCTTGGACCTGTTCCTAATACGGATCGTAAATCCTCGGTTTTTACCTTCTGACTGTTTAAAATGGATGCGATGTATTCCTCCCGGTTCTCACAGTTCGAACAATCTATCCCGTACCTCTGTGCCAAGTCTTTTAACTGCTCCAATTCTAATCCAGACAATATTTGTTCCAATTCTTCTGCCATATACTCTCCCCCGAAAGTATCGTTACATACCCTATTCACACGGCTTTAGATAAACTTTTCGATGAATTCTTCGATTAACAGCCGATTTCCGGCGAGTTTTACAGATTACTACGCTTTTCTATCAAAAAATATACTCTTTCCGCTCACGCTTAAAGGAACGCCCATGACGATTTTGGATTCCATGATATTGAGCCTCATCACAGCCACGCCCACCCTGTACATGATTCTATTGTCAACATTATGAATGCTGGCGGTTTTAACGGCGGAGCCTAAGGCTATGCCTAGGTCCAGCAGCCGAAAAGCGCAGTTCGGGCCTTTGAACTCCCCTTCCGTCTTGATATTGTCGAATTCCTGGCAGGTTTCAAAGCCACAGGCCTTGCAGTCGAAACCTGATGATGAATGGGGTTTCAGACCGAAAAGGAGTAACGCATTGGAGTCCTTCACGTTGTTTCCGTCCCTCGTGAATCCAGGAATGTTCCTCTCCTCTGCGATATTTAGCATCTCATTTGCCACTTTGTCCTTCTCCTCACCGTAAAGAACTTTGATTTCCAGTATGTCCTGCCCCCTGGTTTTTGGAGCGGTTATCGCGGACAAAGCCATTAGATTTGCAACGGTTTCTACGGCTTCTTGCATGTCTATCACCTTGAGACTGTAGATGAATGGAATTAGGGTTATTTAATTCTGTTTGAGGATTAGAAAACATCTGTTGCAAGATGTAGATAGATTGAGTTTTATATATACAAATTTAAAAGGGAAATTCATACTTTAGTTTCGGGTAACGGATTCACTCGTCCGTAAACTCCGGCTCCCTACCCTCCAAAAACGCTTTCATACCCTCCTTCCGATCATGGGTGTCAAAGAGCTCTGTCCACCTGTCCACCTCGTACTCAAGACCCTCCTCTATAAATGTCTCGTAGAGCTGATTTATGGATCTCTTCGCATCAAAAAGTGCAAGCTTTCCCTTGGTTGCAATCGTCTTCGCCATGCCCATAACAGCCTCGTTCAGTTTTTCCTTTGGAACAACATTGTTCACCAAACCTATTTCCAAGGCCTCGTGCGCATCTATCCGCTTACCGGTATAAATCATCTCCTTGGCCTTTGCGATACCCACGATCCTAGATAGGCGCTGGGTCCCACCCCATCCAGGGATGACACCAATGTCTATTTCAGGCTGAGAAAATATGGAATCCTCTGCCGCTATCCTGATGTCACATGCACAAGAGAACTCCACTCCACCGCCCAGCACATATCCATGAACACCTATGATCACTGGTTGGGGCATGGTTTCCAGCTTCCTGGCGATTTTATGGCCAAGCTCAGAAAACTTCCTTCCCCCTTCAGCATCCTTAAGGATCATCTCCTTTATGTCCGCTCCTGCGGTAAAGGCCTTTTCGCACGCGCTCAGAAGAACAACAACCTTGACCTTCTCGTTCCTGCTGATTTTGTCGAGCAAATTGTAAAACTCGTTCAGGGTCTCTTCGTTAAACACATTCAAATATTCGGGTCTGTTCAATGTTAGGGTGCATATGCCGGAATCGATGTTAATAATCAAGTTCTTGGTATCTTTTTCCATATGAATCCACCGAAGACATAAACGTCGTCGTTAATTTCATTTTCTGCGCTTTTTCTTATTGTATGTATATCTGAGCGTTTTATTTGCCGAAGCAAATGGCAAGATAGGAGGAAATTCTATTTTCTCCGCTTCCCGGAATTCTTCTTTCCCTTAGGTTTTTTGGCCTCTTTTTTTTCTATTTCAGACCTTTCCCTGAGCCATATAGCGACTTTTGGCCAGAACTTGGCCCGGGTTGCGGAGCTCACAGAAAGACCTATATGCCCTGTGGGAAATACCATCATCTCCTTATCTTTGCTGGGCACCAAATCGTTGAAGGACATGCTCGATTCTGGAGGTACCAGGTTATCATATTGCGCAACAAGGCTCAGAAGCGGCATGGTTATTTTATTTAAGTCTACTCTATTGCCGTTCAGTTTTAATTGGCTTTTCACAAGGAGATTTTCCTGGTAGCACATCTTTATGAACTCTCTAAATGCCTCTCCCGCCACAGGAATACCGTCGTTAATCCATTTCTCCATCCTGAAGAACATCCTGACGAACTCCTCATCGTCAACCTTATCAATGAACTTCAGGTATTTTGAGTAGAGATTGTTAATCGGGTCAAGAAGAAGGAAGCCGAAATTCAAAAACTCTCCTGGCACATTCCCCACAATATCTACTATCTTATCTGGATCGAAGTATTCTTTTTTTGACCATAGGCGCAATAGTCCTTGATCTGCCTCGAAGTCCAGTGGTGCCGCCATCAATATGAGGTTCTTCACCTTCTCGGGGTGGAGTGCTGTGAACATGACAGATAGTGTCCCGCCCATGCAGTAGCCCAGAATGGATATGGAATCTAAGACATGTTTCCTCCTGATGAAATCCACTGCATCGTTCGTATACCAGTTCACATAGTCATTTAGCGTGAGAAACTTGTCAATCTCGGTTGGCGTTCCCCAATCTATCATGTAAACGTCAAAACCCTCTACAAGCAGTCTTCTGATGACGCTTCTGTCGGGCTGGAGGTCAAGGATATACGGCTTATTCAAAAGGGCATATATTATTAGAAGCGGTACCTTGTGCGGTTTTGCCACGGCTGGGATATAGTGAAGCATTTTCATCTTTCCGTCTTGATAAACAACCTCTTTTGGGGTGGTTCCCACCTCTACTTTCGGAGGATTCAAAAGAATTTCAACTGCCTTCATGATCCTCCGTCCTTGATCCTGAGAATCGTTTATGCGGGCGCTGGTATTTTCTCCCTTTTCAGATTTATCTGGTACCATTCAAATCACCTGGGCTCTTAAGTAAGCCTTTTTTCGCCCTTATCTTTTTTTTGTACCCTTTTTTGAGTTGATGGTCCGTGAAATCTCGCTGATCTTCCTGTCCAGATCGGTGAGTTTTTGATAGATATCGTTCAGGTTCTCTCTCGTTGGCAGCCCCATCCCGCTCATGTATTG
>JAZGAR010000132.1:0-5506 GCA_036475875.1 Thermoplasmata archaeon | reverse complement strand
TATATATATCTTATATCAGCTATATATACCTCGCCTTCGAAAAAGTCACGCCTTTTTCGAGAAAAGGAATGAAATTCCTCTGAATTAATAACCAGGCCTGTATAAAGGGATTTAGAGGGTTATTATTGAAAATAAAAGACAATAAGGGTATTTGAATTCGATTGGGGGAGCAGAATAAATCTATTGATTCCCTTTTGAGACGTCTAAAATTTTGTCCGGTGTAGACAATCACTTGACAGCTTGGGAATATGGGCCAGATAAGACCCCCTCATCACTCCAATGCCTATACGATATTATCAAATCCAACCCTGCCCTGTGAACGGCAACGTTTATTACATGCTCGCTTAATAATGCATCATTTGGTTTTTTTTATGGATGGAATGGTTTTTCCTACTCCTTTATCCCGTCCCTTATCTTAACAGCAATTCCGATATCGAAGGATAACATCTCCTCCCTGTTCATCAATGCCCGACCAAATGCGATCAATTCGTCGTTCTTATCCACAACCAAAGCTTCATCCATTGGCCTCAATTTTTCATCACATTCAACCACGAATTTTGCAAAGGCGTTCTTTCCTTCCCGATTGAAGGAAACTGAATCATCATCCACCACAACCCTCAGTCGCGGAGGTTTAAACCCTTTGTGAAGTCTCTTTGCTCCATAGGCCTTCAAGGTGAACATCCCGTCCGAGGCCCGCATTGACAAAACATGTTCACCATCGGAAAGCACATTCCTTATTTTACCGGTCTTCTTGGATTTGATCAAATCCACTTTTCCTGTGATAAGAAAATCACTTGCGCACTTTCCGAACTGCATGTCAGCCACGCTTTTCACCCTCTGCATGTCAAGGTTGAATTCGCTTTTTTCCTTATCCGTGTCCTTTAAAAATTCCAGCGTTTCATCGCCGTCCCACATCACGGCAAGCTCAAAAAGCCCTCTGTGGGAGTGTTTTTCCATGAGCATCCGCATTCTTTCCAACGTCTCAAGATCGAGTTCGTCTGGAATAATCGATTGTCCAATGGGATACATCTCATCCAGCTCCATAGGTACAGGCCCAAAGACGGAGTTTACTATAAAATGTGCATCACAAACCTGTGAGATTCTATCTATCTCTTTTTTGTAAAACTTCGAATACGGTCTCTCCCCCTCCTCAAAGCCAACTTGCACCCTCGTTTTTGGGTGCTGGTATCTATTAAAAAATCTTTTTTCGTATCGATACACTATAGGTCGATTCATTGACTCCGGCCCAGTATAAAAAAACGCGCTTTTTTTACTGATAGTCTCAAATCTCTCCAAATATTTTTTGTGATGTCTTAGGCTCTTTAGGGCAGATAAAAGGTTTGGATGGGTCCTGCATCTCCTCTCGACAAACTCCCATAATCTTCCCTCATATATGGCCTGTTTGATCTTCTTTATCTCGGCGAAGTTCACATACAAATTGTGCAATGCCATGGCTTTATAATCTCCGTCTTTATACATGCTCCGCAAGCTATCGACACTATGCTCACTGCAGATCGGGCATGGGCAAGGTAGCTCGAACATATCCTCGAGTCTTCTTGTGCCATCTGGGAAGAGCAGCCTTCCATCCTTCGCGTATTTTACATAAGAGGCTGAATCAAAGAGGTCGCATCCCAAAAGAACGGCCATGCCAAAGAACATGGGATGTCCTGCGCCAAAAAGATGAACCGCTCTGGAAGGCAAAAGCCCCTTTTTGGATGCTATGATGATATTCATGACTTCCTTGTAGCGGTAGCTCTCCATCAAGGGCACCACACCCCCAATGGGATGTAACTCGCAGTTCAGCTTCGAAAGACTCTCTGCACAGTATCTCCTTATCTTGGGAAAGTTCCCCCCCTGGACGGTACAGGCAAGAGCCATTTCACCCTTGATATCCACGGCCTCAGAAGCTCTTTTTATTGTCTCGTTCACATCTTTTCTTACTTTCTCCTCGTCATCCTCCACCTCTGAAAACATATCGAGTATAGTGCCCACATCAGAACCTATGCTCTTCTGGAATTCAATTATTTGCCTTGGTTCTACTTCAACATCTTTGTAAACATGGCTTTGGAAGGCCCCTGAATCCGTCATTATCGCGCCTTCGAATTTCAATAGGTTGTGGACCCCGATACTCAGGGCTTTTTCCCTCAGTTCCTCGTTCTTGTGAATGATGTAGGCGTTCGTGATCACCATCTTGATGCCAAAATTCCTTTCCATCTCCGAGGGTGAGATGATCATCCGATTCGGATTGATAACCGGGAGCAGAGCAGGTGTCTCAACATCGCCATGTTTGGTATGAAATACACCGATTCTACCCAAACCGTCCCTTGCCCTGAGTTCGAACATACTTTCAGAATAGCGGTTGGGGATATTATTCTTTGTCGTGGGAAACCGTTTTTTACCTTTCAGACCCGATAGGTCCGGTTTCTATCCAGGATTTTAGTATTCACATTCTTCGGCAATAATCCCAGAAGCTCCTCGGACTCCAAATAGAAGTTGGGGAGTGCATCAGAAGATGTGTGATAATGCATGGGTATGCAAAGCTCTCCCTTGGCAAGCTCCAGGAAGTCATTGAGCCTTGCTTCCTCACCCCTCACCGCCCACACCGGAAACAAGATCACATCTGGTCTCACCTTAATCATCTCATCTGTTGCCACAGAATCCCCCATGAAGAGAACCTTCTTGTCACGGCTTTCGATCGAGTAAGATATCCCTTCAGAGGCTTTTAAACATCTGATCTGTATTTCATTTATTTGAATAATTGACTCCTTTTTGATGGGGACAATCCTTTCTTTGGTTTTCTGTAGTTCTCTTAGATTGCCGACCTCAAAGGTCATTCTATGGAACAAAGAACCAGCTACTGACTTCGGGCAATATATCCTGGTTCGAGGAGAGCAAAGTGCCAATATGGTCTCAACGTCGTAATGATCCCAATGTTCGTGTGATACGAAAATTGCAGATACTTTCTTTTCATAATGAGGTTCTAGAGTCGTTCCCAACAACCTATTCTTCCTCACAGGATCAAAATAAAGAAACATTCTGTCAATTTCAATTCTAAAACAAGAATGCCCGAACCATTCCAATGTAATGTCACTTCTTTCATCGTTTACATTCAAAGCTTACACATCCCGGATTTACGACTCTATCATAATTGCCATTTTTGGAAGGAATTATTAAATACTAAATAAACTTGCTTATAAAAAGCGATCCTTATGCCTGAAAAGGTTTGTTGGACTCTGGCTGGACGGAAGAAGGTCTTCTTAGTCGACGACGACAACCACATCGTCAAGGAGTTACGTGATCTTGGCCCTCTTTCTGAGATGGAGATGAAATGGATCAAATCCAATACAGGAGTGCCATATAAAGATTGGCTAAAAATCCAGGAGGGGGAAGAGGGCGAGGCCATTGCCCAGAAAGGATAGTGGAAAGGAAGATTGGTCGAAAAAATCGATATGCGGGAGGGAGATTTTCCTAATTGGACAAATATCTATCTTAGCAGCAACAAAACAATATTCCTTATCATTTCTCCACTATAAACTTGGCTATCTCGATAATCACCTTGACAGCCTTCTCCATGGATTGAACAGGTATGAACTCCTTTTTACCGTGGAAGTTGATTCCCCCTGCAAATATATTGGGTGTGGGAAGGCCCATGAAGCACAGCCTCGCACCATCGGTCCCGCCGCGTATGTTCTTCAGCTTTGGCTCAACATCTGCCCTCCTACAGGCTTCCATTGCCATCTCCAGGACATCAGGGTGCTCATCCAATACGACCCTCATGTTCTTATAGGATTCCTTAATTTCCAAATCGATCTCGATACCCGGGTACTTTTCATTCACCTTTTTCTTGATTTTTTCCAGTATTCTCTTTTTTTCTCCCATTCCTTCGTCTTTGAAATCCCGGATGAGAACCTTAATCACCGTCTCCTCCACAGCACCGCTAAAAGAATTCGGATGGAGGTAGCCCTCCCAGCCTTCAGTCGTTTCCGGTGAAATATCTTTGGGCATCAAGGTAATGAAATACCCCGCAGCCTTGATCGAGTTCAACATCTTATCTTTAGCGTAGCCTGGATGCACGTTATAGCCCTTGAATATGATTTTCGCGGTCCTGGCATTAAAGGTCTCGTTTTCGACTTCGCCCAACTCCCCGCCGTCTATAGTATATGCGAATTTCGCACCGAATTTGGCGATATCAAAAAACTCTGTGCCCTTTCCCACCTCTTCATCAGGTGTGAAGGCCACGCAAATTTTACCATGTTTTATGGATGCATCATTCACCATAATTTCCAATGCGGTCATTATTTCAGCCACTCCTGCCTTGTCATCTGCACCCAGTAACGACGAGCCATCCGAGGTTATAATATTCTCACCGATGTAATCCTTTAGCTCAGGATTTTCATCAGAAGAGATCATCACATCTCCTTCAGGAAGCCTAATCTCCTTACCGTCATAATTCTTCCATATAATGGGTTTCACATCGCCAGGAGCATCAGGGGAGGTGTCCATATGGGCCATGAGGCCGATTACGGGCTTTTCCTCCAACCCGGGACTTGATGGAAGTGTCGCCATAACGTAGCAATGCTCATCCACCTCGGCATCCTCCAATCCTAAAGCTTTTAATTCCTCGACCAACATATTTGCCAGAGTAAACTGCTTTTCAGTCGAGGGAACCTTATCCATATCGTACTGCGACTGCGTATCGATTTTGACATATCTAAGGAATCTATCCTCTACAGATTCAGACATAGTTATCACCTCCTGCCCGCCACCCGCGAAGAAGCTAAGGGTCCTTTCGTTGTGTTTCAACCAGAGGGTGTTACTTACCAATTAAAATCATAACAGCAAGAAGGGAGGCGAACGTAGTACCACGATGGAATCCTAACTCCTGGTCGATCGAGATATCGATCACTATATGAAATATGCGAATAGTGTCTAACAGTCGTTAGTGTGGCAGACCAACTAAGACTGACCAAACATATTTAATAAGGCGTTGGAGAGTGATTATCTCCTTGCCATCTTAGCTTCCGCGACATAACCGGCTTTGTCGAGGTAGTACATATAGCCTTTTTGTTTCTTAATATTCTCGGTTCCTACCTTCTTCTTTCTGCCGCGCTTGTTTGTTTTCATCGGTGCACGCCAGACATAACCGTCTTTGCCAATATAGTACAAATAACCAGACTCACGCTTTACTTTTTCTTTGCCTATTCGTTTTCCCATAAGGAAACCTCCAATAACTATTACCTGATAATTTGCTTGGGATATAATCTTTTCCCCGATATTATCGTCGAAAATATTCACTTTTTTCCTCGAATTCCCCCTCATAATTAGGTTTATCGGCAGGTAAAAAACTCCTTTTGTGAGGTGACCAAAGGAAATAGATTTTAAGAACATTATGGCCTCTTCAATTAGGTGAATGACGAAATAACAACATTACCCTATACTGTAAAGTCGAGAATTGAATACAAATGCGTTGGAAAACGATTGTAATTTATCGGCAAATGACGATAAT
>JAZGAR010000131.1:0-6577 GCA_036475875.1 Thermoplasmata archaeon | reverse complement strand
TTAGATGCCCTCCCCAACGACATTGGCAATCAATATGGTGAATCTGCTCTTAAGGTTTTCGGTTTTGTGCAACCTTACTGGCTCATGGTTTCTGGCGGTTGTGCTAAACTTGTAAATTTCCTATGTTCGTAAGTATGGATAATCCATAATTTACATGTAAACTTAACGATATCTGGCTTATGTAAATGGAGTTATTTTTACATGAAGGCTTGTTTGATATTAAGCGCAGAGCCAGGCATATAAATCCACGTCTCCTGGCTCTTACATGCAAAGATGATTTATGTAATAGGATCATCGACGATGAACATTTACCAAGATAGATGAGCCTTGTCAAATGAGCCTTTACATTCCAGGGCAAATAAACTTCAAAATTCCGAGACCCAGGGAGCTTATGCTTCCCTGGGAGGCTCCTTTATTATCGGAATTGATAAAATGGAAGTTGCGGTTGCTTACAAATCAACCGCAACGAAGACAGAAATCAGGACAAAGTTTATTTTCTTCTCTTTCTCGTTGTGGATTTCTTTTTTGCTGTCCTCTTCGTTGTCTTCTTCCTTGTTGTCTTCTTCCTTGTTGTCTTCTTCCTTGTTGTCTTCTTTTTTGTTTTTCGTTTTGCCATAAATTCACCTTCCTAAGTTGCATATTAGCGAAAGCGATATGCACCCAATCATCAAATTATATGCTTTAAAAGCTTTTTGGACTGAATATCTAACACGATAATCTTCGATAAGATCATTGGTAAGACACAATCTGCCAGTTCTGTCCTAACAGACTTGACTTAAAAAAAGACTCACTCCACTAACCCCTCCAATCCACAATAGGGACACTTAAGGATGGCAGGTCTTTTTGTTGTTGCGAGAATAAAAATCTTCCAGCATTCCGGGCATTGAAACTCCTCACCTTGAGGTCGTGCAATCGGCTGCAAAGGAGGAACCTGGGGATAGATCTTCGCTTGGTCAGGATAGAACTCCCCCTGTGTGGGAGTTAGCATAGCCTCAGGCTGTGCAAGGGTTTCAAAAGGCATAGGCGATCCCTGAAAAATCGGCTCTGGTGCAGGTTTTGATTTTGCAACCAGGGGAAGAGCAATAACGCACATTACCATGGCAATAATTGCAAAGAACCATCCCAATCCGCCGCCCCATGTGATTTCCTGTGTCATGTTTGGATCAGAATTCGATTCCACTTTAGCCGAGCCAAAAAAATCTGTTCCTATCTTCTCTGAATCAAGATATGTATTATCTTCATTTGCTTCATCTTTGATTGCTGCAGGAAGTGCAAACATGATATAAAAAGGTGCCAGAAGGGAAAGGATAACAGCTAGTAGGACCAGTACAGCTCCCACCTTGGCGCTCATTTTTTCAGAGGCCACTAGTGCGGCACCAATCATACCCAGGATACATCCGATTATTCCGAGATATACAATGATTTGCAGGGTTTTAATTGTTTCAATAGGCTTGCTCGCCGTGACATTTTCATCATCATATTTTATTTCGAATTCCTCACTAGTTCCACTTCTTGAAACTGTGGCATGATCAAAATAATATTCACTTTTGAAAGTAAAGGATTGATCAAAGGCGCTGGTTGTATACTCCACCGCAAACCACGGCATCATTAAAGATAATCCTATCATGATCAGTGCTATAAGGGAAAGTATCGTCCCAACCAATGCTTTTTTTTGCATGCTACCCAATAACCTACACGATGTTGTGTGTATTAATATTTTATCAGATAGGAATATCATCATTTGATGGAAGGCAACTTTATAATTTAGATCCTGATCTTGGGACCTTTCTATATGCCAACGATTTTTCCGTCCTCCAGAGTGATCAACCTGTCAGCATGCCCTGCTATCTTCACGTCATGGGTGACAATTATGAGTGTGACCTTCTCTTCCAAGTTCAATTTTCTCAGCAATGTAACTATTTTTTCGCTGGTTTCGCTGTCTATCTCTCCTGTGGGTTCATCAGCAAGTATCACCGATGGGCTATTTGCCATTGATCTGGCTATAGCCACTCTCTGCTGCTCCCCTCCGCTGAGTTGACTGGGATAATGCCTCTCCCTCTCCTCCAAACCCACATGTTCCAGCAACTTCCTGACCCTTTTTCGCCTCTCTTCTTTTGGCACCTTCGCCTCTTTCATGGGCAATTCTATGTTTTCCATGGCGTTGAGAGTTGGTATGAGATAGAACTGCTGGAATATGAAACCTATCTTAAGTAGACGTATCTTTGTCATTTCCCTGTCCTTCAGTTTGGACACGTCCATACCATCGAAGAATACCTCTCCCGAGGTTGGTGTGTCAATGCATCCGATTATGTTTAGCAAGGTCGACTTTCCACTGCCAGACGGTCCAACGAGGGATAAGAATTCTCCTTTCTTCACACTTAGAGTGATTCCGTTCAGTGCCCTTATCTCTGTTTCGCCCATCTTGTATATTTTAGTGACATCGCGCAGTTTTATCGAATTATCGCTTTCAATTTCTGGCATGTTTTATTGCCTCACCTTATCATCTAATGAACCTCATGGCGTCTACGATCTTTTTTCTCGCGGCCTTCCATGCGGGATAGAGAGAGATGAAAGTACCGAAACAGATGATGATCGCCAATGATTGAACCAAAAGCTGCGGTGTGAAAGCCGTGAATTCCTGGTTTAAACCCGAGGAGGTTCTTATAAAATCGCCAAAGGCCTGGGAACCAAAATATCCCAGGATCAATCCTATGAAAGCTCCCACCACCACGAGCACCATGGATTCCAGTAGGATTTCGAGAAATATAGTTTTCTTTGATATGCCAATGGCCCGCATCATCCCGAATTCGTTGGTCCTCTCGAATATCGACATTATCATTATGCAGGCCACGAATAATAGGCCGATTACCATGGAGACGGAACCTATGGCAGTGTAAAAAAGTCTTGCCAACACCATCTGATCCCTCAAGCTTTCCAGTCTATCCTCCTTGGTACTCACACTATAGAATGGATACTGAGACTTGATGTCCTTTGCAATTGCCCTGGAAGTCTCCACATCCTTATGCCCCTCTGCAAGGGAAACGGAAATGGAAGAGATCGCGTCGCTTTCGTTCAGGTTGAGAAGGGTCTGCAACTCGCTGAGATGCATTACCACCACGCCTATGTCCCAGCCTTCGAATATCCCTTCGCCTGATAGTATCGTGGAGAAGGTACCGATGATTTGAAACTTTTGCGGATGTTCGTTTATGATCAGCTCTGAGCCCACCGATAAATTGTGCTTTTTTACGAAATTATCGTCTACTAGGATTTCATATGTCCACTCGCCAGTAAAATTGTTCTCATAATGTGGATCGCCTCCCACATTGAACCAGTCATGAAATTTGACCTCGAAGAGGTCCCTAAATTGCCTTTCACTTTCCTCCTCCATAAAGACCATCTCATCATCAGGCACGAGACCAACACCGATTCCTGCGAAATTTCCCGAAATATTTGAAACGGGATCGATGAAATGCAGATTAAGGCGTTCCAACCAATCTGTGATCAGGAGGGCGGATGCACTTGAAATCCTTTTTTCATCATCCTTCAATGTCTGTGTAAGCCCATGTCCGTTGATTATGCCGTGGGTGCCTTCCGAGGCGATTAATATGTCCCTCTTGCTCTTTTCAATTTTTAAAGAGGTGTTGTACAACATACCCTCAGCTATGGATAACATGGATACAAGGAGTGCCATTGATATGGCCACGGCTGCTATGGTCATGGCGGTTCTACCTTTCCTTCTGAATGCATTTCTCAGTATCATCTCACTCACTCTTCAATCCATCAATGATGTTCAGACGTGACGCCCAATAGGCAGGAATCAATCCGGCCAAGACACCGATTACAGTTATGGACCCTGTGGCCTTCAAAAGCAGAATTGGTGTGATCTTGGCGATAACGAATCCCTCTGGCAGACCGTGTGACGGGTCCTGTGCATAGATGTTGATAACTTCTGCGCCCAAGGCTCCAAGGATCACCCCAATGATAAAGCCGATGAAACAGATGAGCACGGATTCAGCCAAAACCAGTTTGAATATGGAGAGCCTGGAGAAGCCTAGGGCGCGGAGGGCGCACAGCTCGCCGGCTCTTTCCTTTATTGAAATCATGATCACGGTGGAGATAAAAAGGAACGCAACGAGTATCGTGATCCCGGCAACCATCTCTGAGAAACCTCGAAACAACGAGGTGAACCTCTCAATCTCCTCTCTGACATCCTGCTGCGTTAGGGCGGAGATTTTATCGCTCTCTTCGAAATCGTTTTCAAGCCAGTTCTTAACCACCTGTGATTTTTGGGGGTCATACAGGTCCACGAAAATGGTATTTACCTTGTCATCTTTAAGATCGCCAGTAACGTACTGCAGTTCGCTAAGATGCAGCGTGGCACTCATCTCCCCCTCGTCCTCGAACGATTGGGTCAATATCCCATCCACCGTGAACCATGTTGCGTTTTCAAGCCACTGTTCAAAATTCTCCGGAGATACTGGCAGTGTTGTGGAAAGGTAGACTCCATCACCGATGTCCACGTCTAAATCTTCGGCAAGGGGGCTATTTACAAGTATCTCGTGGGTGAAATTCTCAGAATCCGGGCCTTCTCCGTTTATACCGTCAGTAAAGAAAGGATCACCAGGTGTCGGTAAGAAATCTCCTCTAATCACCCTTGCGACACCGAAGGTCTCACTCACTTCCCTTTCGGACCCGGTGGCAAGGATGCTGGTAACCCTCGGGATTTCGCTTCCCGTGCCTGTTTTATTGGCAGAGATGTACAAGCGCTTCTTGAGTATAGGAAATGTGGCTTTAATTTCCGTGTTTGAGGAATTGATATTTTCGGCTAGCTCCCTTCCATCATCAAGACCTCCAGTGCCAAAGAAGATGTCGCCGCCCTTTTTCATCACCAGAATGTCGATACCGCTCTTTTCTATGATCTCATCCGTGCTCTCCCTTATCCCTTCACTTATGGAGAACATCATAATGGCCAATGTTATGGCAAGAGACACGCCGGCAATTGTGAGCACTGTTCTAGCCGACCTTCTCCTTAAATTATTCAGAGGGTACATGCTTTGGCTCCAAATGAAAACCTAAGATTCTTCTATTTTCGATTCCCAATACGCCCTATCTGGAATCGGTTGTTTTGTCGGGCGTTTTTTGTATGGGATGGAGGGTATATTAATGTTATTGTTTGAAGGCGGGCGATCTGTTTGAAACCGACATTCCACCGGTCTTGCGTGCTGCCCTTTACTTGCACATGTTTATATTCGGCCAGCACTGACGGTCGAAGAGGAGATTTTTGATAGTTAAAAACTCAAGTCTAAAGGGTTCTGGCAATGACGGTTGAATCCGAAAATTCATACAAAATATCTTATATTACAAAGCATATCGCCCCTGTTATGTCCTTGATGTCTGGTTTAGGGGAGAAGGTCTCAGACAAGCCTAAAATAACCATAGTGGTAATTCTCGTTCTCACCCTGATCTTCACCTATTTCGCATCCACTTTCCAAAGCGATGTGGACCCTGAAGCCTTCAATCCTGATCATGAACTGATAAGGGCTTCTAATGAGGCTGGTGAGCTTTTCGGAACCGCGGATTACAGCCTACTGGTTCTGGCCAAGGCAGAGGATGGGAACCTCCTTGAAATGGATGATATGAAAGCTCTAATCGAGCTCGAGGACACCCTCAGAAACGACACCGATGTGGCATCCGCCATACTACCTTCTCGCATGAACCCAACTGGCTTTACCTCACCTGCGGACCTACTTGTTATGTCCTTTGGTTTGCTCCAAGTAAGGGCCGGGATGGAAGCCATGCT
Organism: Thermoplasmata archaeon; assembly: GCA_036475875.1. GTDB lineage: Archaea > Thermoplasmatota > Thermoplasmata. Next base: position 777 of record JAZGAR010000131.1, on the reverse strand, counting down.
TATGGGCTGGGACCAAGGAGTGAGCGATGTTGTTTCTCTTATACAAAACTCTTCGGTTACAAATGCTACAAAAAGTGATGACCTATATTCTTTACTCAATTCTTTAGATGAGAATCTGTCAGCCATGCAGGATGGTAATGGGCTATCTTTACCAAGTTTCGATAAAAATTCCTCTTTGGAGGCCTTGAATGCCATTTCCCTTAATTATGGATCTGATCCCATTCCCACCTTTCTGAATTCCCTTAAAACATACGATGTTGCAGGTGCGTCTTTACAAACATCTTCATTAATTTCATCCATAAACTCCTCAATCGGAAAGCTCGAAGAGCTTCTTCAAAATACTTCATTGCTTCAGGGTAAGTCCATAGATCCAGAAAATGGTACAGGAATATTGAATGATTTGTCCGACGAACTTCCCACAATGCAATCCGCATCAGGCTCCCTGGATACAAACATTGTTGGCATATACTTCGGAATCATGTCAATGATGTCAAAGGACTTCATGGAAAGTGACGGTACCCAATCCAAAGGTGCCACAATTTTTATGAACCTGGACCCGAATCTCGATGAAGGAAAAAAGAGTTTGGTTGAGCACAGGATCCACGATATATCCGAGGAGGAGGAAGGTGAACTTAAGTACGGTGTTTTGGGCAATACTTTGATCAACGAGGAGATCCAGGAAACCATCGACTTCTCCCAGCTGATGCTTATGGTGCTCGTAACAATCCTTATCGTGCTCATCCTTTTCATCACGTTTAGAAGCGGCTTTGACACGGC
>JAZGAR010000130.1:0-5984 GCA_036475875.1 Thermoplasmata archaeon | reverse complement strand
GTTGGAATGCATCGGTACATGCGCCTCACGATAATGATCCAGAAACTGATGGTGGAATGAACACCTACTGTGCAAGTTGCAAATCACCCTCACAATGGGATCCAACAGCAGAGCGATCTACAGGTGTGGATATTCCAAAAGCAGAATACAGAGGTATCACCTGTGGAGATTGCCACAACACACACAATGTCACAGGACATGTTGGGCAGTTAAAATGGGATCCGGAAGAATCTTGTGATGTCTGTCACAATGGCGGTCACCATGAGACAATGAGAACAGAGGAGCTTGGTGGAACACCTTCGGTGGACCGTGAGGATTATCCGTATATGGAGGAAGTTTCTTGTGTAGAATGTCATATGTTCACAACAGGCCGCAGTGTTCCGGAACCATGGAAAGTGATAGGACATTCCTTCGAACCCACTATTGAAGCATGCATTAGTTGTCATACAGATGTTTATGATAGCCTGCCTGATGTAACCTATAATGAAACTAACATGGCTGAATGGGATGCATGGGAGGTCACTTTGGACGAGGCCCTTGAAGAATGGGAGGGAGTCGTCAATGCATCACAGTTAAGACATGACGAGCTTCTTGAGGAAGTCAACCTTCTTGTGGAAGAAGTGGAAGAGATCATGGAAGTTGCAGAAGACAATGGCACATGGACCACTGAAATGGAAGAAGCCTGGGAGCAGGCAGAATATGACTGGGAACTGGCGGATCATGCGAGCAGGGGAGCTCATAACCCTGCCTATGCAACAGCATTATTGACAGCAGCAAAAGAGGGTTTCGAGGAAATAATCGAGGAACTGAGCGTAGGTACGCTTGAAGGTAAGGTAACAGACGAATCTGACACAGCAATGGCTGGAGTATATATCTCGGTGAATGGGCTGGGTACTACGACCGAACCGGACGGCACCTATAGTTTGGAATTGGAACCCGGAACCTACACGGTAACAGCATTCAAGAAGGGCTCAATTGACCAATCAGCTACTGGTGTTGTAATTATCCACGCAGCAGTAATTGAGAAGAACTTCACATTGGCCGATGATTTCGACAACGATGGAACAGCAGATTCAACAGATACAGACGACGATAATGACGGCATGCCGGATGAATGGGAAACCAATAACGGCCTAAATTCGAAGGACCCAACCGATGCCTCCACCGATGACGACAACGACGGCATGACGAATCTACAGGAGTACAAGGAAGGCAAAGATCCTCAAGTGGCGGACAAGGCGGAGGCAGAAGAAGCGGATACAATCCTCTACCTGGCGCTAATCATGGTTCTGATAATCGTCATCGTACTTCTCGGAATGATGCTTGCTAAGAAAGGAGGAGGCAAACCGGCGCTGCCACCTGAGGAGCCACAAGAGGAACCACCTGTAGAGGAAGAAGAAGAGCTGGAGGAAGGTGAATAGGAGAAGAGGAAAAATATCCTCTTTGCCTCTTCTATTATTCTTAATTTTCCAAACTTATTATACTGGTCAGTCTATGGTAGTCAGTCAGTGAATTCTTATGTCTTAAAACCGTTGTCACAAATCCACATTTTTTGAATGTGTATTCTCCTTCACAGAGCGCCGCAAAAGGCAAAAACAAATAAATACTCTGTAATGATTATGCAACCTAAGGGGCAATTGCAAAGAGGTATAGCATTGGATCTCAGAATGAGCTTTTGGGAGCATTTGGAGGAATTGAGGCAGCGCATAATACCAATTTTTGCTATAGTAATATTCGATTTCGTATTTTTCTTTGCCTTTGGATTTGCATCAGCCACAATCGGAGGGGTTAGTTTTGTGTACCCTTATCCGACAATGGATAATCCCACCTCCGCTTTGGTATTCAGGAAGGTAGTTTCAGATTTGGTTCCTACGATGGTAAATGGTCAACCAGTTATCGTATATGCCTCATTGACCGGAGGTATGACGACACTCTTTTATGTGTCCGCATTTCTTGCAGTAGTATTTTCCATGCCCTTGATAGTATACGAGCTTTGGGCATTTTTGGCTCCCGCCCTTCACTCCAACGAGGAAAAAATGATAATGAAGATGGTTATTCCCGCCATCGGTCTTTTTATAATGGGATGTCTCTTTGCCTATCTTCTCCTATTGCCTTTTACTATCAATTTTTTAATAGGTGTCGTTTTGTCTATCGGAAGCTCTCCTCTTATCACTGTTGATGACCTCGTAGGATTTATTCTCCTTTTTACTCTGGCCTTTGGAGTTGTATTTGAACTACCTATAATTATGGCGGGTATCACGAGATTAGGAGTTATTGAACCCGTTTTCTGGAAGGAGAACTGGAGATGGGCTTTTATTGGAGCAATCCTTTTTGGGGGATTGATAACTCCAGATGGAAGCGGAATCACCCAACTGATGGTTGCAATTCCTATGATGATCCTGTATGCTATAGGCTATTTAGTGTCAAAAAGAATGGTATCTAAAAAATTGAGAAAAAGTATAAATATAGGCGATGTCAATAGGGTAAATACGAAGTGAAGACCTATGCAAGGATTGGAATGGATCGTGCTGCTCGTGGCGATAGTGGTCCTATTCGCCTTCGGAGGAAAGAAAATACCCGAACTTGCGAGGAGCCTAGGCAGGGCAAAAGGCGAATTCGAGAGAGGCAAGAGAGAGCTAGAGAGGGAACTAAGGGAAGAAGAGTACAGGCCGGAGGGCACCAAATCTGAGAGAGAGAGCGATGTGGCAAAAGCTGCGAAGGACCTGGGCATAGATATAAAAGGGAAAACAGAAGAGGAACTAAAGGAAGAGATCAAGGAAAAACTGAAGTAGCTACCGATACATGATATTCCCAGTCCATATCATACAAATTATTTTTATTTTGTGAATTTGATGAACATCATGAACTTTTTCAATTTCGTGATTTTATTAAAATACTCGAGGCCTTTACCAAATCCTTCAAGGAATTTATATTGACGAAAGATACAAGTTTAGGATCAAAATCTTTTATCTCTTCCTCGGTAAGCTCTCTGATATTCAAGTATTTGTATGTATCTAATGGTCGACTTTTTCCTTCTGAAAGAATCTTTTCAATAGCCTTTATCATAGCCTCTCTTTTGTAAACACCATGGAGTGGCTCCCAGAATGCGTTTATTAGTGGAACCGCACCATCATGTCCCTTAGCTATCTCAAAAAGTCTCAAGTAAAGCTCGATTTTAATTAGGGGAGAATCACAGGGTGCCAGAGCTACATATTCACCTTTTGCTTTCCTGAAGGATGCCAGTATTCCTGAAATTGGTCCCAAATCTGGTTTTTCATCTATTACAATGCCTACTTTTTTATCGAAATATTCACGAAGTGCGGTTGTCTCCCTGTTTATCGAGACAGAAAATAGCACCTCATCCACCACATTCTTTATTACATTATATGGCCAGCAAATAAGGGGTTTTCCATGAAAAAGAACGGTGCATTTGTCGATTCCCATTCTCGTGCTCTTTCCACCAGCGAGAATAACCGCAGATTTCATGGGTCTTTAATAAACTGTAGAACTAAATAAGTATCGACCTGTTCATGAACTTATGACTTCTAATTTTGTTACGTAATAAAATGGGATTTTAAGGATAATGATGGTTGAAATCCAGGACTGAGATTTGGGAGTGACAGTATCTGGCGGTTTCCACCCGGATAATGTGACGGTCGTTTTCGGCCCTCAGATCCCGGTCCAAGGAACTCCCTTGTGAGCCTTCATCACGATCTGCGTGTTCGTCTCGATTATTCCATCAACGCTAAGAAAGTAATCCAGAAATTCGTGCAGTCCACCCATCGAACTGAAGAGTGTCACACATAGTAGATCGTATTCGCCTGTCACACGATATAATGCCAGCAGCATTTCATGCGACTTGATCTTATCAACCACGGATTCCATCCTTTCCGTCCTAACCTTGAGATGGATGTAGGCTTTTACAGGGTTCTCTATGAGAGCGTAGTTGATATAGGCGGAAAAACCGGCAATGATACCCTTGTCTATCATTCCCTTGATCCTGCGCCGTATTGTGGCTTCGCTCGTGGCCAAAAGCCTTGCTATCTCGGCGTTGCTGATGCGGGAATTATCACGCAGAATGCAGAGTATACTCACATCCAGAGAATCGATCGGAAGAAGATCCAAATCGAGACCCTCCCATCTTTTAGCTAGATCGCATTTTTCATCGCGTTTCCGTTGTTTTTTCATTTTTCTCACCACAGTGTTTTAGCCCTCCATATCATCTTTTTATCATTTAAATTTATTGTTGAAATTCGTTAAATATCTTGATGATTTATACATGAATCGAGAAAATGCACCTTTTTTTTTTGCCGAAAACAAAATTCCCATCATCTATCTGAATTGATGGCCACAATTGCCCCTTTCCTAAGTCTAGTCGATCTCTTCCAGTTCCTTTTCGATCAAATCCTCGTAGTATTCAATACTTTTTTCCTTTACCCCTCTCATTCTTGCCCTCTTCTCAACCCTGCTCTCAGGCTTCATTTTCGGCCTGGTGTAATCAACAATCAGCCTCATCAATATTCCAGCAGCCAGAAGCCACATCCCGAGCCAGAGGAGGCTCATGAGGGGTAGGATTTTTACCTGCAAATCCACGCTTGTCACCGTGTTGTCAGATACCCTTGCATCAACATATGTGAGGTAAACATCTTCTAAAGGAGTACCTATAACACTGATTTCGTTACGCCATTGTTGGTCGATGACCATTGCACCTGGTTCACCTGTACCGATGACATCCCCGTTTTTTGATACCTCGACCTTAGCAAATATCGAATCGCCGGGGGAATATCTACCCTCTATGATTTTGATATCATAGTTTCCAACTTTCTTGGTTGGACCATTTGTGACCAAGGTAATGTCTTTTTCCGTAACCAAGAAATTGCTGCCGATAAAACCTATGATTATGAATACCACACCCAGATGAACCAGATGTGGTGCGATACCATTAACACTGGCTCTGAGACTCTTTCTATTGATGGATTTCGTGATTTTGTATAAAGATGCACCTGTGGCTAGGATCAAAAATGGCATGGTGGAGGCGACTATCCATTGATTTTGGAATAAAATACCCATAAAGATCGATATTGCACCTGTTATTATCGATGAATACAAGGTCATTTTCCTTCCCAGGTATTTCCATACAAGACATGCAAAAAGCACAACCACCCCCGCCATGGCAAAAAAGCCGACTTTAGAATCGAACTGCGCCCTATCAGCTCCATTGATGGACATTATGAGCAACAACAGGATAACAATGGTGGTTACGGTGAGCAATATCAGTGTGACAAACATAATGTTCTTATCGTTGATAATATCCTCTAAAATATTCTTCTTTGGGCGATCGATATTCTCCTCCACAAGTCCTCCCCTTTTTATCAATGCCCATATCAGTATAACCGCTCCTACGATTGCAATTACTATCATTAAGATAAAATATCCGAGGATGACTTTGTCAGTAGTCAATACTTCAATGAATCTGTCAAAGGCGCTTTTTTCTACATCTGCCTGGCCAAAGGCATGCACAGATTGCCAAATCCCTCCAGCTCTTGTGGTGAAGGTGGCGAATATGACCAGGACGAAAGAATATATACCCAATGCTGGAGCTGCAAACTTGTAGTGCCCTTTCCTTTTGTTCATGAGTTGGGCATGCAAGAATGCAGTAAGTATTATCCAAGGCAGAATGGAGGATGTCTCAACAGGGTCCCAGGCCCAATATCCGCCCCAACCCAAGACCACGTAAGCCCACAGTCCCCCTATTCCGATGCCAAGGGTCAAAAAGAGCCAGCCCCATCTGCTCCAAGGCATAGAAAGTTTGACCCAATCTTTATCGTTGCAAATAAGATAGGCCATGGCAGAAGCCATGCAGATAACCAAAAACCCATAGGCTAAAAACACTATCGGCGGATGTACTATCATAAGGGGGGTCTGAAGCAGCGGGTTAAGGCCTTGTCCATCCGGCATTGCATTAAGAAAGCTTTGAGGTGTCT
>JAZGAR010000129.1:0-6133 GCA_036475875.1 Thermoplasmata archaeon | reverse complement strand
GAGGAACGTTATCATCATGGAGGTTGTTCTTCTTATCCCAAAATTCGTATTCTTTTCACTTTTTTTATTCATGGCCATCAGTCCTCTTAATGTCTTTATCCCATCAAAATCGAATGATAGAATCCTTCTAAATATAATCGCGGTTCTCCTACTTAAGTTTTATAGAACATTTCTTGAATAGAGGAAATACAGCATCAATAGACCTGCCTCCCACTTCAATAAGGCCAAAAAGACGGGATATAAAACCTAAGGTGGATCAATTGCCATCTTGGCTTCTATTCCTAAATCTTTATCTATCATCTTCGACTTTATGTGGTCGAGAGAGAATCATCCAAATGGTGAACGAATGAAAATCTACATCACAATGACAGGCCTTTCCGACTGGGCGATTTTCAACAGCCTCTGGGCCGCGATTCGGTTAAGAAACTATATGCCTGATAAGATATACATTTTTACCATCAAGAAGAGGATATCTCAGGCCAAGCTGGCAGAAAGGAGGTTCGAGATACTTCTTAAGGAGTACAATAAAAAGGCCAATATAGAGATATTAGATGTCGCCGAGGCAGACTTCGTTGGTTCAGGAAAGCGCATAAACGAGATTATCAAAAAGGAAAAATCCAAGGGGAACACGATAGCCATCGAGGTCACCCCAGGCAGGAAGGCCATGGTGGCAGGAGCTTTGGTACCCAGCATTCAGGGCAGGGCCGATTTCGTGTTCTATCTTTACCTAGAAAATTTCGATTATGCAGACAATCCATTCATGCGGATCCCTTTGACCATGCAACATTCCCACGATTTTATGGAGGAGATGAAACTTGCAGGTAAGTAGTATAATAACAAGGAAGGATCTCATGATCCTTCTAAACGAAATCCATCTTTCGAAAAAACAGGTATTCAATGCAAAATTTCCATTCTATAATCTGAACCTGTTCAATGTTGATGTCGGGAGTTATGAAATCAGGAACATCGTAACTGATAAGGAATTTTACAATGCAAGGGAAAAACACATGCCTGAAAGCGATTTTCTCGAAGGAGATCTTCCCAGGTATTCAGATTTTCGGGACTGCTTAATAACCTCAGCCTTTTTACCCTTCACGAACTTACGTAAAGTGAGCGAGAGGTTGATCGACCTGGCCGAGACTATAAAAAGTCCTGGCGGAAGGGCAAAACCCCTTTATCTCGCATTGGATACCAACCTTGTCTATCTCAAGTTCTTTTCAAGGTACTTCCCTTTACAAGGAGGAGAAGAAGATAAAAGAATCAATGCCATAGATTTCAGAATTACGGTAAGCGACATGGTGAGGGAGGAGATCGATGCCAACATCAAATACAAATACAGAGCTTCAAACCTCCACAAGATGAGAGATACCTTTGGTCACGCACAGATTGTGGATGAATTTTTCAATTGCAGCACGAGAAAAACGAGATTCGCCAAGAGCGCACAGAACGAGATCAAACTTCTTTTTGCAGAGCTAGAGGCCGAGAGAGCTTGCGCAGACCAGTTTGCAAAGGACAAGGAGGCAAGGGATAGGCTTATTGCGAAGTCCTACTCAAACTTCGAGAAGGACAGAAACGGTGAGGTATTGCTCTTAACGGCCGATGAGGACATGGCCTATCATGCTAAAAACGCTGGCTTACTGGTAGAAACCCTGATAATACCTCATGAGGTTGTCTCGGGTAAAAAGATCGAACCTGGTCAATTGGTCGATCTGCTTTACGATATCGCCATGACTTTTGGGGTGGTTCAGCTCGGTGGAACCGGGGTGACGATATTTGGCGAATGGAAAGGTAAAGGTTTCGAGGATTACACCAGGGAGCATTTGAAACTGTCAATCGAAAAGGAGAGCAGGATCAAAGAGGAATTTGAAAGGGATTTGAGGATTGCAAAGAAAATCGATGAATTGGAGTGAGGTTCATTCCTTTGTACTCGATATTGAAGCCAGATGAAGAATTACCGAGGGCATTTTTTCTATGATCGTGATGTATGTTGCAGGCGAAAAACTTATGATGAATTAACCTCCTATCCCTTGAAGGGTTGGCATGACTACAGAAGAGATGAATACGATATTGTTGGTACTGATAGTCTTTATGGTAATTACTGGCATCTGGCTAGCAACCCTCTCTTACCTAGTGCTCACAAGAAAGAAGAAAGAAAAAGCAGCGGAGAGCGAAGAAAAGGATATTTCAGAGGACGAGGCCCAGGAAGAGGAAGCAACTGAAGCTGAGAAAGAGGTAATCGAGGAAGGCCAGTCAAAAGAATAATAGGGCTTGCAAGAAGACTGGAATAGTTACCCACACTTAAAAAAAAAGACCTATCTTCTCCCTTCAACTTTATCTACAGTGATTTCCCCCATTTCGTTTCTCATGGAAGCTCACTTTCTCCATCTGAACTCACGTTTGCAGGAGGGGCATAAACCCCTGCCATCCAAGAAGAACTGGAGATTCTTATTGTCGCAATTGGAACATATGAACTGCTTATGCTTCTGTTTTGATCTGATCGTTGGAGAGCGAGCGCTGAACCGGAACCTGTATCCACATGCTGGGCAGCGTCCTAATCCATCCGCAAAGAATTGAAGGCTTGGGTTTTGGCAGTTTTCACATACGAACCTGTCTCTAGCCGCTTTTATTGGTACTCTCGCCTCTGTTTCTGGTTTATACCAGGCTCTCCTATCTTCCATTTGGGCTGGTACTTCACCCCTCATTCTCTGCTCGATATGGCTTTCCCATCCCTCAGGAGGGGCCCGTCGCTCACTTTCGCGTCTATATTCCTGACCGCCCCTTTCCTGATATGCTCTCTGCTGATATCTCTGGGTTTGCTCTCGTGGATATGTCCTTCTTTGCTCATCGATACGAGGTCTTCTCTCCGGAGTATCTCTACTCCAACCACAAATTACGCAGTTATCTGGATCCGTCAAAATCTCCCTGCCGCAGTTTGGACAATAATTCCTGCCTGTTTCCCCATATCCTCTCTCCCTCAAATCCTGAGCAGGTTCTCTTTTCACCTCATATCCATATCTTGGTCTGGGACCTTCCCTTGCCACCCTGCCCTGATAAGGGGGCTCTCTCCTCTCCTCAGGATAGGGTCTTTGATCTCTTCTTTGGGGATAGGCCGTTTGAGGCCTCTGTCTGTAGTTTTCGGGGTAACCTCTAACCATTTGTGGTTCCCTTCTGGGCATCCTTTGATAATTCCTGTCATCCTCACGGCGATACTGTGTTCTTGCCCTTTGTGGATAATCTCTACTCGGCGGTGTTCGATAGTCTGGCTCTCTCATAGGTGCCCCTCTTTGCCTGCCTTCGGATCTTCTCGTTGGAGCTCGTGAGGGCAGAGGTCTTTGGGTACCAGTTCCCATCCCTTGTCTCGTACCCCTTCTCCCTTTACCTCCACTTGATTGAGGCGCATCCCTTCTCCAACCGCATATTACGCAGGAATCAGGGTCTGAGTAAATTTCCCTTCCACAGTCAGGGCAGATCACTACCATAATCTCTCTCCGCTATCATAATTGAAGAGGAGTTATTTCAATTTTGGGGTAATATTCCTATATACGGTAAATAAGCCCGCATTCGGTGCTAAAAAGGGATAATATCTGGGCTGAAGGTATAGAATAACGAGTGAAGATTCAAATAAATAGCCCGAAAGGGTTAAATCCAACCAATCATATGCTTTTTTAGCACGAGGAAACATAGATGGATATGGATTATCTCTACTGGCTTTTACTTCTTCTTCTCTTTGGACGGGCATTGGGCGAGGTATTTCGTCGTTTTGAATTTCAACCTCTCATCGGCGAAGTTCTGGCCGGTTTGATTTTGGGTCCTGTCCTGCTCGGTTTAATCGTCATATCCGAAAACGGGGAAAATCCACTGGAGTAATTCAGCCTGTTCGGTATTTTGATGCTGATGCTTTTAGCTGGACTGATAACCGATTTCGAATCGTTTGCCGAGAATAAGATGTCCAGCATCGTCATTGGAGCATTCGGGGTCGTGATTACCTTCATGATCGTCTTTTTACCGCTTCGCTTCCTTTTTGGTATCGGGTCCATACCATCTCTGTTCATAGCAGCTATTCTCAGCAACACCGCGATAGAGGTCTGTGCTGGGATATTGATCCATAGCGACAATCAGAAGATTAAGAACGTGGTCTTAGGCGCAAGTTTCGTGGACGATATAATAGCGGTTTTTTTGATAGGTATCGTCGCTTCTATATCTGGGAGAAGCCTCGAAATCATGGATATAGGATGGTTAGCTGCAAAGGTTATCATCTTCCTTTTTATAACACTCATTATCGTGAGCTGGCTCCTGGAAAAGCTCTTTGATAGGCTGCATAAAGGCGCAGAAGAGTTCAAATTGATGCTCACCACCACCTTCATCCTGACCTTCCTTTTCGCACTGGTCGCAACAAGGGTCGGATTACATGCTGTTATCGGTGCTTATATAGCGGGACTCATCGTTGGCAAATGGGGCTCAAAGGTGGGGCCGATGTTGAGGCGGCGCATCACTTGGCGTAAGCTCGTAGAGGACATAGATACACCTCTCAGAGCGATCTTTGGCCCGATATTCTTCGGTTACATAGGGCTATCGGTGAGCATTCTCATTATGGGAGGTAATACCTCTTTTGGGGAAGTAGCACCGTTGATATTGATTCTGGTGGTTTTAGCCTTCCTCGGCAAAATTTTGGGCTGCGGACTCGGGGCCAAGATCTGCAGGTTCAACAGCAACGATTCCCTCACTATAGGCATGGTCATGTGCGGTCGCGGTGCCCTCGAGTTGGTTCTGCTGAGCTTTGGTCTGGAGATCGGGGCCATAAATGAACCGCAGTTCATATCCTTGGTCATTGTGACGCTTATCACGATCCTACTCACGCCGATTCTCTACACTCTCTCAATGAAAAGAAACGAAAAAAAGCGCAATATCTCAGAACCGGAAGGAGTCTAGACTCCCCTCTTCTCACCCCAAATTAGCTTGTGAAGCTGCGGTAAAACCCTTACCTTTAACCTATCAGAAAGAACCCATTCCGCAAGATTCCTGAGTTCTTTCCCTCCTACCGGCATCATTATTATAGTACATATAGGATTGTATCCGGCAATTATGTCCTTTGCATATTCATAGTCATTCAGATCATCTATTATGAACTTCAATTGGTCGTTGGGGCGAAGCAGCTTGAAATTTGAGAGTTCCATCTCCGTGTGCATACCTGAAGAAGGACATTTTATGTCGAGGCTGATCATCAAGAAATCTAAACTAGGAATCTCTTGCACAGACTGTGAGCCATTGGTTTCAAGACATACCTCATAGCCCTCATCGCCCAGTTTCTCAATGAGTTTAATTGCGTCCTTTTGAAGCATAGGCTCCCCGCCAGTTATACAAATATGGTTTGTGGGAAAGCCCTTCACTTCCCCCATGATTTCCTTGATTGACTTCTCACTACCTTCCTCATACGCGTATTTTGTATCACACCAACTGCATCTGAGGTTGCAGCCTGTTGTTCTAATAAAGGTTGTGGGAACACCAATTTGTATGCCCTCCCCTTGTAAGGAATAGAATATTTCGTTTATCATCATCCTTTCTTCCCCTCCTCGTATTCCATGGGATCCTCAAGTCCAGCCTCTCTAAAACCTTTTAGTCTAAGAATGCATGAATCGCATTTTCCACAGGCCTTTTCTCCGCCTTTATAGCATGACCATGTGAGATGAAAGGGCATGTTAAGCCTCGCACCTTCCCTCACTATCTCTGCTTTCGTCATGTTTATCAGGGGGTATTTGATCTGTATCGGTTTCCCCTCCACGCCTATCTTGGTTCCCAGCTCTGCAACCTTTTGCATTGCCTCGAAATATTCCAATCTGCAGTCAGGATATCCGCTGTAGTCAAGTGCGTTTGCCCCTATGAAAACAGCCTCTGCACCGACAACCTCCGCATATCCTATTGCAAAGGCCAGAAATATGGTGTTCCTGGCTGGAACATAGGTTATGGGTATGTCCCCCCCGATTTCTTCGATATTCCTTTTCTTTGGAACTTCAATACTTTTATCGGTCAATGCCGAACCGCCTATCTGGGTAAGATCGATCTTCAAAATCTTGTGTTCTTGAACTTTGAACCATTCTGCGATTTTCTTTGCACTCGCAAGCTCCCTATCATGTCT
>JAZGAR010000128.1:0-5696 GCA_036475875.1 Thermoplasmata archaeon | reverse complement strand
GGAACGAATAAGGTAGGTTTTTTCATGAAACAAAAGACATGTCTTGATTGTCAAGGGAAAGGAATAATAAAGAAAGGCTTCATTTCAAAGAAAGAAGTTGAATGTAAAACTTGTAAAGGATTAGGTTATATAGATTCATTGAATCAAATTTTCCGATTAAGAGATGATAAAATTTGGAAAGCAAAATTATTTGAAGCAAAAATGAGTGGAAAGGATATTTCAAAAGCGGTAAAGAATATAAATGAAGCCGGAAAAGAAAATGAAAACGGAAACTATCAGAAAGCAAAAGAATTACTCGATGAAACTGAACAATTATTATCTAAGTGAATCCGCCTCGCTTTCGATGCGGAAGCGCCTTTGAGCAACGCAAGCATCTGTGAAAGCTCCCCTTCGAAAGCGAGCCGACGGGGCGAACGGAGATGTTGCGACGAGAATAAACATTGATATACTCAGTGACGTATAATCATGAAACTAGGAGCAATCGGTACATTGAAGGAGTGGCAAAACCTTTATGTCCCAAAGAGAATTCGATTTCTATCATTCAAGAGCGATTCATGAAAAGACACGAAACATTCAATTGATGAAAGGTGATAGAACCATGAAAATACAGATTGTCGGAGCTGGCTGCCAACGGTGTAATGAAACAGAAATGAATGTAATCAATGCCTGTGCGAAACTTGACCTTGCTGCAGACATTTCTCATGTCTGGGATGTAAAAGAACATGCAAAACTTGGAGTAAGGAGTATTCCGGCTGTGATTGTTGACGGAAAGATCGTAATATCAGGGAGGGTTCCCACAATCGCGGAACTGGAAAAATTATTCTTAAAAGAGATGCAATAAACAGTAATTGCACAACTGAATATTCGGATAGAGTGGCAAAACATTTATGTCCGAAGAACAATAATGGTTTTAGGGATGGGGCTTAGAAATGGCATATCGGTGGTAATCCATCGCCATTTCAGAGGCCTGCGTCCGTTTAATAGTAAAAGGAGGGGATTGTCGAAAGCAACTTTTACTTTGATAAATTGTGCTAGTTAGTGCTCGTGTCTATGATGAATGTCAGGCCAATGGAAATGTGAATGAAGGATTGGTTTATGGGTATGGGAATGGATATGCCGTCCTAAAAAACCGTTTTGGTGCACATGTCCATGGTGAAGACCTTCATGTCTATGAGGATGGGTATGAGTGATTACTTCATGTTGATGTTTGTGGAAATGGTCTTCTCTGACAAAAAGCAAAACACCGATGATCATAAGAATTGTGGCAGGGAGCATTGCCCAATTTAGCTGTTCCCTGAGTAAGAGAATAGATACTCCTGCTCCAATAAACGGCGCAAGGCTAAATATCATGCCAGTTCTTGAAGAGCCTAGGCCTTGCAAGGCTTTAATGAAAAAAATAAGGCTTAATCCTACGCTAAATGTTCCTAACAACAACCCAAATAAAAGATATGGACCCAAGGAGATCTTAGCACCTATTAACACTGCTATACTAAGAGATGTACTGCCCCCAACAAACCCTTTAATAATTGTTATCTGGATTGGGTTTTTATCAGATATCTTACGGGTGAGATTATTGTCAATTCCCCAGGATATCATAGCTATGAGAATTAACATAGGTCCGATAATATGGAGACTGCCCAAAACCGGATTCCAACTAAGTAAAATTCCTCCAAGAGTAATAACTAACAATGCTACCCATAAACGCCACCCAGAGTTTTCCTTAAACACAAAAAATGCTATAAGAACGGTTGCTACAACTTCCATATTCAGTAGCAAAGACGTCACGAAACCAGATACAAGAGAAAGTCCGATCATAAGAAGGATTGGGCCAATAATCCCGCCAAAAACCACCGCACCCAATAGATAATGTAATTCTGTCTTTCCTAGAGATTCCCCCGTAACAACAGATTTCTTAAATAAACGTTTGAATAGTGAATATGACCCCAATCCGATGAAGGCCCCAAGGTATAGAAGACCTGCTAAAACGATGGGCTCGATTTCATTTAAGAGCAACTTAGAAAGTGGCACATTAAGACCAAAAAGAAAAGCGGAGACCAGACCGAATAGTAATGGTCGAATTTTTCTATCGTCCATAAATTGCAATACGTATTAAGGGTAATATATAAATTTTGGAAATATATCCTTTAATAAATAATCTAAAAGACAATCCCTTCCTTCAAAAAAGCGTGCCGAGGAAGAATTGGGATGGTTTCACCGCGTTGATGATGGATTCAGGGAGGAGCAATCCGAAAGGAGTGGCAAAACCTTTATCTCTGAAAGAGAATAATGGTTTTAGGGCTGGGGCTTAAAGGCGAGGCGAAGGCGAATATAGCTGGACAATGTGGCCGAAAACATAATATATATAGGTTGTTAATAGCTGTATGGAAGTGTTAAAATGCATGCAATAAAGGAAGAAGCAATTCATCTTATAAAATCGCTCCCAGATAATTGTTCTTGGGACGATATCATTTATGAATTATATGTTAAGAAAAAGATCGAAATAGGGCTAGATGCTGCGAACGAAGGGCGAGTAATATCCCATGAGGATGTTAAAAAGAGGTTCGCTAAATGAGAAAGCTCATTTGGACGGAACCTGCATTAAGCGATCTTCAAGCTATCTTTGATTATATAAGCAAGGATTCCGAATATTATGCCAGTATATTCATTGGTGAAATAATTGAATCTGCAGAGAAATCGACAGGTTTTCCAGAGATCGGAAGAATTGTCCCAGAATATCAACAAGAGGATATTAGGGAAATATTGGTACATAGTTATCGCGTAATATATCAACTTGAACAAAACCAAATTCTTATTTTGACGGTGATCCATGGAAGGCGAGATTTAACTAAACTAATGGAACTTGATGAAAAAGAACAATAATTGTTTTAGGGATGGGGCTTATTGTGACGACCGATTAGAACGAGTACAAAGGCTGGAGGCACGCCTAAAAGTTAAAAATAAAGATCGCCGTAAATCTGATATAGCAGGAGGATATTACTTCGGTAAAAAGTGGTATCCCCTATATAATAGGGCTATTATTTATAGGCATATGCGACAGTAACTAACGTATTGGGAATAAAGGGGGAATAGGTTTGAATACGAGGAGAAGATCCGATAAGACGATGCCCGGTAAAGGCAAACTCCAAAGTGAATACCGTCCCGGGATGGAGGGACTGATTGCCGCCCGCTCTTCGATATGTTTCATCGACGGACAGAAGGGAATACTTGAATACCGTGGTATTAATATTTTGGACTTAGTTGAGCATAGTACATTTGAGGAGACCACATTCCTGCTCTTGCACGGTCATCTTCCGAACTTGAGAGAACTTAGACAATACAAGACACTAATGTCTAAACAGAGACATCTTCCCCGCTCCATTCTTAATGCCATAGCCAATCTACCAGTCGGAATGCATCCGATGCTCGCACTTCAATCTTCGATAGCCCTTCTCCAAGGAGAAGACTTTTACGCAGATGACGTCGTTTTCCTCAAGCACAACCTGATGAGGGCAACCTCACTCATTGCCAAGGTCCCCACAATCATCGCCGCATGCGACCGGCACCGCAATAACGAGGAGCCTATGCCACCCGTTTCCAAGTATACTCATGCGGAGAACTTTCTCTTCATGCTCTCGGGAGATCCCCCAAAAAAGAGGTTGGCAAGGGTTTTCGACAAATGTCTGCTCCTTCATGCCGAGCATACGATTAACCCATCCACACTCACGAACCGCATGATCGCCTCGACCAATGCAAGCGTCTACTCTGCGGTCTCGGGGGCAGTCGGCTCTCTTAGCGGCCCATTACATGGCGGAGCCAATGAACATGTTCTCCTCATGCTCGAGTCAATAGGAGATCCAAAGAATGTTAAGACCTATCTTCGGGAACAGCTGGAGTCGGAAGGGAAGATCCCTGGATTTGGCCATCGGATCTACAAGACAACGGATCCCCGTGCCATCCTATTAAAGAAAGAACTTGCAAACATTCTTGAAAAGAAGGGTGGCGCCGAAGACAAAATTCTGTTCCAAACCGCTTTAAAACTGGAAAAAGTTGCTAGAAAAGAGTTGGGTGATAAAGGCATCTGGCCAAATGTAGACTTCTATTCTGGCATCCTTTTCAAAATACTTGGTATCCCTTTATCTCTTTTCACGACCGTCTTTGCCTTGGCACGAGTGGCTGGTTGGACTGCCCATTGGATTGAACAGGTAAGCCATAATCGGGTGTACAGACCAATTCAAGAGTACATCGGTGATCACAACAGACGGTACATACCCAGAGAAGAAAGATGAGTGGCGTCATGCAAGGAACAATTACATATCAGATTCTTGCTGAACACCTGAGAGAAGGTGTTCTGGAACCTACCAACGAGATTGGAATCCAAATAGACCAGACACTCACCCAGGACGCAACAGGAACCATTGCATACCTCCAGTTCATGAAACTCGGATTGGACCGCATAAGGGCCGCCCTCTCGGTTTCCTATGTGGATCACAATACCCTTCAAACCGGATTCGAAAACGCCGATGACCATCTATTCCTCCAATCAGTTGCAGCACGTTATGGGATTTATTTCTCAAGACCAGGCAATGGGATATGTCACCAGGTTCATTTAGAAAGGTTCGGCGTTCCGGGAAAGACCCTTGTGGGTTCCGACTCACACACGCCCACCGCCGGTGCCCTTGGAATGTTGGGAATAGGCGCTGGGGGATTGGATGTGGCGATTGCTATGGCAGGTGGGCACTTCTTCCTTAATGTCCCCGAAGTTTTTTGCATCAATATGAAGGGAAAACTCCAGCCCTGGGTGAACACCAAGGATGTGATCCTGATCATACTCGGCGAGATGTCTGTTACCGGTGGTGTAGGAAAGATCATTGAGTATTCGGGAGACGGGGTTGAGAACCTCTCGGTTCCGCAGAGAGCGACCATGGCAAATATGGGCGCTGAGCTTGGTGCAACGTCCTCGATATTCCCCTCAGACAAATGCACCAGCCAATTCCTTCAGGCACAGGGGAGATCAAAAGCCTTTCGGCCAATCGCAGCGAATAAGGACGCCGAGTACGAGGGCGTTATGAATGTTGACCTGGCCCAGGTGGTCCCTTCAGTCGCATGTCCACACAGCCCGGATTTGGTGAAACCAATCGAGGAGGTGGCAGGAACCCCTGTAGACCAGGTAGTGATAGGCAGTTGCACGAACTCCTCGTTAAGAGACCTAATAACCGTTGCGGAAATCCTTAAAGGGAAAACGATCCATCCCGATATAAGTCTTGTAATCGCACCCGGCTCACGGCAGGTGCTCACCGAACTTGCAAAAAATGGTGCTCTTTCGGACATCATATCTGCTGGCGGACGCATACTTGAATGTGCCTGCGGACCATGCATTGGGATGGGGCACGCGCCACCCTCTGGCGGTGTATCGCTGCGCACCTTCAACAGGAACTTCAAAGGTCGATGCGGTACAGCGGACGCTGAGGTCTATCTGGGAAGTCCTGAGACCGCAGTCGCAACAGCCCTCACAGGCGTTCTCACGGACCCCAGAGACTTTGGGGTCCCACCGAAGGTGACGATGCCGAAAGGGTTTGCGGTGAACGATTCCATGATTATACCTCCTTTGGAGAACCGAAAGAACATAAAGATTCGTATGGGACCTAACATCAAGCCATTGCCGCTCAACACACCACTTCCGGATTCACTCAAGTGTA
>JAZGAR010000127.1:0-3266 GCA_036475875.1 Thermoplasmata archaeon | reverse complement strand
GGCACGCCGAAGGGTGTGATAAGGTCACATGAATCGTATATCTCTTTCTTCCTGATAAACGAAGTGGAGTTCGGCTATACTTCAGATGATTATGCCTTGATATTGATGCCCCTCTGCCATGTTAATTCAACATTTTATTCCTTCGTATTTACATATATTGGAGCATCAGTTTATGTTCTTTTAGAGAAGGGTTTCGATCCTGTTAAAGTCTTGGAGATTATAGACAAGGAAGGTATCACCTTCAGTTCCATGATTCCAACCCACTACAACCTTATACTTAACGCGCCTGAGGAGGTCAAGGAAAAGTTCGATGGCGGCTCGATTAAACAATTGCTATGTTCCTCCGCGCCAGTACGAAAGCACACGAAGTTGGATATAATGAAGTTCTTTCCGAATGCAGCCTTGTTCGAGGCTTACGGTTCAACTGAAGCTGGTTTGGTCACGATTCTCAGGCCCGAAGAGCAACTGAAAAAGCTGGGTTCTATAGGAAAGGAATGTGTAGGCACCGATCAAATCAAACTCCTGGATGAGAAAGACAAAGAGGTTGGTATGGGTGAGGTTGGAGAACTTTACTCCCGTGGTCCCATGATGTTCGATGAATATCACCAATTACCTGAAAAGACGAAGGAAGCTTTTCGGGGTGATTACTTCAGTGCAGGGGACATGGCAAAGAAGGACGAGAACGGGTATTTTTATCTTGTGGACAGAAAGGCCAACATGATAATAACTGGCGGTGAGCATGTTTATCCTTCAGAGGTGGAGGAGTTGATTTCTCAGCATCCAAAGGTGTTTGATGTTGCTGTGATAGGTGTCTCACACGATAAGTGGGGAGAGGCTGTGAAGGCTATTGTGATCCCAAAGGATGGGGAAAAGCCCACGGAGCAGGAGATCATCGATTTCTGCAGGGACAAGATGGCAGGTTACAAGAAGCCGAAAAGCGTGGATTTTATTGGGCAAGAGGAGATGCCTAGAACCACGACAGGCAAGATCCTGCACAGGGAGCTGAGGAAGAAATACGGTGGTTTTGGACTTTAAAGCGGGGGAATCATTCAATTTTTGTTCTAAAAATTATAAATAGTCTTTCATGCATTTATATTGATGTCCCCTTGTGGGACAAAACAAGATAGGAGCGGAGGTTAATGAACAAAAATAGACGAAAGTTACTAGGGCTTTTTAGGAATAAAATTGTGTCTGGGATAGTGATCGGAATGCTGGTTTTTACGGGATTGGCCTTGTTATTGCCAATGTCATCCAATGTTGTGGAAGGCTATAACATGCCTGGCGGAGTGAGCTGGGATATGGACGACTTGGTGACAAATTCCAGCGGTGCGGTGACCATGGGTACGCCGGATCTATATTATGTTCACGAAGACATATATATATCGTTGAACTCAACTCTCGTGGTTTCTCCTGGGGAGAAAGTTTATTTCGATCTGGGTACCGGTTTTAATGTGTATGGTTATCTCACTGCCGCAGGAAATAACGTTAGCATGATAACCTTCACATCCAATGCACCACCACCCCAAAGTTACGGTGATTGGGATGGCCTCTCATTCTACAATGGCTCAAGCGGAAGTATACAATATGTATCAATCTCGTACGCTGAGACCGGGATTATGGTAAATAACACAATGCTTCCCCCCATATCACACAGCGAATTCGAGTACAATGTTTGGGGCATCCGTATAGTAGATGCATGGTTTTTTATCAACGATAACAGCTTCACCCACAACGGCATATTCCCGCACCCTGATCCATTCTTTTCAGTGGGAGGCGGATTATATGTTGACAACAACTCCTATGGCTCTATCAGCAACAACGATTTTATATCCAACATTGGCGGTGTCAGGGTCGAAGGATCCTCTTATCTGTATATAATGGATAACAACTTCTATAATAATTCAGTATACGGTATATATTGTATAGGCGATTATTACCGCCAAGCGTATGCGAATATTATTAATAATGAAATTACTCACAACCAGTATTATGGGGTATATGCAGATGGCAGCTTTGGAATATTTATAGAAAATAACAATATTACACATAACAACGTAGGTATACGAATCGATGGCGCAACTAGCCCAACAGGTGGATGGGGAAGTATTTTGAACAATTACATAGCCTACAACTTGGAAAATGGGATAGAATGTTTTGGTGGCACAGGTCCAGATCCAGGGGGTAATACGCCCTATATAAGCGGTAACGAAATCGTCTCAAACAATTTGGCTGGTATATACTGTGAAGAATCATCTCCAAACATAGATAACAATCAATTCATAGGCAACCAATTCGGAGTATATGCCTACAATTCCACACCCAACATACTGGACAGCTACTTTGATTCCAACGATTATGCAGTATGGGCAAATTTCTCGGATGTCCAGATAACCGACAGCGAGATAGTGAAGAGCCTAACATTTGACTTTTATCTAGAAAACGATGCCAATATCACCTCTTTGAACACGACCTTCGACGATTCCGCGGTCTATTTTGATGATGTCTTATCAGTATTGGAGGTGCAGTGGTATCTCCATATATTGGTTGTTAATTCAACTGGCTCTGTTGCTTCGGCAGACGTTACAGTTTCAGACAACGCAAACGGTACCTGGAGTCAAGGTTATGTGACGGACGCCCAAGGCAGGGTTAGGTGGATCGTGGTTACAGAGTACATCAGAACTTTATCGGATTGGGTGTACTACACACCTCACAACATAACCGCCAGTAAAGGTTCTGAAATAGGCTATGCGGAACCTTTCATGGATATAAGTAAATATGTTATCGTGGATATTTCTCTTGGTCCTCCACAACCACAGCCACCGTTGCCGCCAGTAGGTTTGAACATCGATTTGATTCAAGACATACCATATGGTGAACTAGAGCTGACTTGGGGGGCATCACCTGATGATGGTGGCGGTGCAAACGATGTGAACGAATACAACGTTTACAGAGCAGATTTGGTTAATGGTCCGTATTCGATTGTGGGTACAGTTCCAGCTGCAGGCTCACCTACGTATTCTTGGATCGATTATGATAACGGTGATGGTGAATGGAACAACTACTTCTACATGGTCAGAGCAAAGGATGATGAAGGCCTTGAGGATGGTAACGAGAACAAGGTTGGCAAGGTCGTTAGTTACCTCGAAGAGGGCTGGAATATGATATCGGTGCCCTTGGTGCAGAGCAACACAACAAGGGAGCACGTTCTACAGACCCTCGAAAACAACTACGCAACAGTGCAGGGCTACCATTCAGGTAAATCGAGG
>JAZGAR010000126.1:0-2148 GCA_036475875.1 Thermoplasmata archaeon | reverse complement strand
GAAGGAATATATACAGGAGCAGCTTAACCGGAGTGCTGAGTGCGTATTCAGGCAATGCCCTCTTTGTCCTTATTATCACCTATATCGCCCGTTCTAAATATTGGACCGTGGGAGGCTTGCCCAAAGTCCTCGATCATATCTTTTTAGCAGGAAGTCTCGCTGCTGTTCTGGCGGCTGTGGCTGTGCCGATAGGATTCAAATTGGGAGTGAACGGAGGAATGCTTACCCAACGAAGTCCCCGCTGGACTACCGCGGGAACTCTTGTGGGCATTACATTTATCTGGATCCTAGTAAGATTTTTTAGTTAAAAATTCTCCAGTCTTCCCTGGAGGTTACTCTCAATAATCACTATATTGAAACCAAATTGTTGGATCTCTTATCTTCACCAAATTTCCTTTCTCTGTACCATGAACGGCCCTTTATTTTCACAAAAAATGGCATTCCTCCCCCCATAAAAGCTAAAAGTTGCGTTTACTCAGTCTTGTTTATATTATAGTCAAATCCATGATGATAATTTGGAGAAACCCAAGAACTTTTACCTCATTTGCAAAAAGATTATTAAAGATTTGATAAAGGAGGTTAAACCATGAGCAAGAAAAGAATTTTATTGACATTCCTTTCCTTCTCCATTCTTTTTCAAGGATTCTATGCCTTGGCTCAGGAAGCCCGTGCCCGTTACGAACTGCTGAACCTCATCCGCAAAGAAAAGTTTGACAAAATCTTACCTGGGGCCATGCGGGACAACGATATCGACATGTGGATCCATGTCATAAGACGGGGGGATCCAGATCCACTTGAATTAGACCTGGGTGGTACCATGGGCTATTTCATTTTTACCGACCGAGGCGGCGACAGGATCGAACGCGCCCTTTTTGGCGTTAGTTTTGCCCGTGTCGCGGATAGGTCTATCTATGATATCTTCGGCGAGGAAAGCAAGATAGCTCAGTTTGTGACCAAGCGCGACCCCAAACGCATCGCCGTCAACATGTCCGAATGGCTTACCCACACCGATAGTCTTTCCCATACAGGCTATTTGAAATTAATCAAGTTGCTCGGTGATAAATATGCAAAAAGGCTGGTCTCGTCCGAGAATGTCATCACTGATTTCCGGGTGAGAAGAGTGCAGACTGAGATCATAGCCTTTGCCAAGGCCTGCGAAATTCAGAGAAGAATTATGGAAAAAGCGCTAAGAAGCATCAAACCAGGGATCACCACGAGAGAGGAGCTTGGCTGGTGGGCACAGGATCAGTTACTTTCTCTGGGAATCGAACCTTCTTACTTAGGTGTGGGCACGCCTGGAATAAGTCACTCCGAAGTTTCAGACCGATCAGAAACCCGGAAACGAGGGTATGCCTTCCAGCGAGGTGATCTTATTTCGTGGGACTGGGGTATCAAATACCTGAATTTCGGCACTGATTACAAGCGCAAGGCTTATATCCTTAAGGGTGGGGAAACTGATCTTCCTGCCGGGCTGAAACATGCGTGGGAACGTGGGTTAAAGGCGCGTGAGATCATACGGAAGACACTGAAGCCTGGACGGACAGCAGGCAAAACATTGAAGATCGTCGCCAAGGTCCTCGAGGATGCTGGATATGTCTACACCCCTTTCACTGATATAGGGGTAAAAGATAGACAGATTATCAATGCTTTAGGAGATTCTGAAAAATCTGGGTTTTCGATTGACTGTCACTGTGTAGGGAATACAGGCAATAGCGAGATTGCTGTGGGTCCTTCGATGGCTCCCTTCCGTGAGAATTGGGCTCATCTGAAAATTCAACCCAACAATCTCATAGCTTTTGAATTCATGGTCCACACCTGGGTACCGGAATGGAGAAGAAGGCTGAGCATCAATTTCGAGGATAACGCCATTGTTACTGAAAGAGGAGTTGAAGCGCTTTACCCCAGAAATGATGAGATCATCATAATCCATTAATGGTCTCCAAAAAAGAAAATACGAAAGACTCTCTTCCGATAGAAAAATTGTTTTTGATTGTACAAAACAGGATAGGATGCTTGATGATTAGATCGAGTTAGCTCATCAGCTCTTTTAAAATAAGCTATTGTTTTTTTGATTTAAGAAGATATCCTCTTCTAGGCGTCTATTGTTTTGTCAAAAAGAGCAAGAAAATCTTTATGGAACTTCTTGAG
>JAZGAR010000125.1:0-14118 GCA_036475875.1 Thermoplasmata archaeon | reverse complement strand
CTCCATTGAAAGGTCGATTGCCCTTGTAGGACAGACCTTGACGCACTCACCACATTTATTACAATTCACCGAATCTAACGTGTAAACGGTGGGAATGGCAGAAAGATGTTGAATATAGATGGCCTTTCTCTTGCTCAGTTTTTGATTGAATTCATGCTCAACCTCGATAGGACATATATCCACACATAGGTTGCAAGCAATACATCTCTTGGGGTCCACAAGCCTTGCATTTTTCGTGACAAGAACTTTGAATTTTCCAACTTCCCCTTCCAAGCCTTTGAGCTCGGTATTTGTGATTATATTCATATTTGGATGATCCAGACCCCTTCTTAGACATAACTCAGAGCAAAATTCGCTTCCAAAGGAAGGAAGCATCTTGCACATCCCGCAGTCGTTAGTTGGAAATTGGCAGTCCAGCTTGGAAAGAGTTCCGCCAATAAAAGGTGATTCATCCATGAGGTAGACATTGAAGCCTGATTCTGCCAGATCGAGGGAAGCTTTTATCCCGCCTATTCCTGCCCCCACAACAAGTGCCGAAATAGGGCTTTGTTCGTTCTCATCCGTTCTCCCTATTTTCTCCACCATCTTCAAGACCCCTTATCAATCCTCAATAAAGGCAGAAACCATGTCGAATATCTGCTTTTTGGTGTAGTTCTTGTGTTGCATCGCGCCGGAAGGACATCCAGCTGCGCAGGCGCCACAACCCTCGCATAGGGCTTCGTTTATCATTGAGACACCCTTCTTTTCATCCAGCTCCGCTGCTTTGTAAGCACAAATCGAAACGCAATTACCGCAGCCGACACACACTTCCTCATCGACGAACGCGATCATGGGATCATGGCTTAAGCCCTCTCCGAAGAACAATGAAATCACCTTGCTAGCCGAACCGCTGGATTGGGCAACCGTCTCGGGAATGTCCTTTGGTGCCTGGGCTGCGCCTGCAAGAAATATCCCTGCTGTCATGGTTTCTAAGGGCCTGAGCTTTGGATGCGCCTCTGTAAGCCAACCGTAATCGTCAGTTCCAATGCGCAGTTTCTTTGCCAGCTCTTTGGTGGCTTCGTTAGGTACGGCGGCCATAGCCAACACTACCAAATCCGCTTTGATCTCGATCTTCTTGCCTGTAAGCGTATCAGCACCCCAGACAACTATCTTGTCTCCATCTTGAAATACTTTGGAGACCTTTCCTCTCAGGTATAGTAAATCCTCTTCCTCTATTCCCCTCTGAACGAATTCCTCGTAGTTCTTTCCTGCTGACCTTATGTCTATATAAAAGATGTAGGCCTGGCCTTCTGGCACAGCATGCTTGTATAAAAATGCATGCTTTGCGGTGTACATGCAGCAGAACTTTGAGCAGTAGGAAACGCCGTGTTCCGGATCCCTGGAGCCTGCGCATTGTATGAACACAACCTCTTTTGGAATTTTTCCGTCTGAAGGGCGTTTTATCTCTCCTTGAGTGGGACCAGAGGCGGAAAGAAGTCTTTCGAACTGAAGTGAATCGATCACATCCTTTATCTTACCGTAACCGTATTCGCCTATTTCTCCTATTGGCATGAGATCGTATCCGGTGGCCACAACTATCGCACCGAATGTATCTTCAAAGAAGGTATCCTCTTGCTCGTAGTCAACAGCATCCAAGGGGCAGACCTTCTTGCAGTTACCGCACTTTCCCTTCAGGAAAAATTGGCAGTGCTCTTGGTCTATCACAGGTTTGTTCGGCACGGCCTGAGGAAATGAAGTGTAGATAGCCTTTCTTTTACCCATTCCCCTATCATGCTCAGAAGGCACTTTTGACGGGCACTTCGCAAAACATGTTCCACAGCCGTTACATTTATCCCAATCCACAAAAGCTGCTTTGCGCCTGATCTTAACCTTGAAGTTCCCCACATATCCTGAGACATCCTCCAATTCAGAGTATGTCATGAGCTTTATTTTGGGATGCTGGCTCACCTCCACCATCTTTGGGGTGAGTATACATGAGGCACAGTCCAAAGTGGGGAACGTCTCGGCCAACTGTGACATCCTTCCTCCTATGCTGGGATTTCTCTCGAGGAGCGTGACTTCATAGCCTGAATTGCCTATGTCGATGGCGGTCTGCATTCCTGCAATACCTGCCCCGATTACCAATGCCTTCTTCGTTATGGGAATGGTGGTTGGCTTTAGAGATCGGTTCATTCTCAGCTTCTCGACCATGCTGTTGATGATCTTTTGCGCCTTTTGGGTGGCTTTTTCTTTGTTCTCATGCACCCAGCTACACTGCTCTCTGATGTTTGCGCATTCGAGTTGATATGGATTGAGACCGGCTGCCTCAACCGCCTTTCTGAACGTATTTTCATGCAGATTTGGTGAGCATGCTGCGACGATCACACCATCCAGCTTTTCATTTTTTAAGGCCTCCTTTATCATTGCCTGGCCCGGGTCAGAGCACATATAGGTGTAATCGACGGCATAAACCACATCAGGATGCTTTTTAACCTCCTTT
Source organism: Thermoplasmata archaeon (assembly GCA_036475875.1). Taxonomy (GTDB): domain Archaea; phylum Thermoplasmatota; class Thermoplasmata. The sequence goes on along the minus strand of JAZGAR010000125.1, from coordinate 11,639 downwards.
ACAACTTTCTTGACATCCACGACTCCGGCTATGTTCGTTCCGCAGTGGCAGACGAAGACACCTATGCGCCGCATCCTACCTCCTCTTTCCTTTCGGTTACAGGGCCTTCAATTAGACCCTCTTCAATGAGCAGAGGTCTTGGGTCTACAAAATGCTTCTCGAAATCGAACAATTTTTTGTCCACTTCCAAGGCTAGTCCCAGCAATTCAGTAAAATATAATATCGGTATCCGCTTGAAATCTCCGAACTTCTTGGCTATATCACCCTGTTTTTTGTCGAGATTGAAATAGCAAACTGGACAGCTTAAGGCGATACACTCCGCCCCGTTCTTTACCGCCGAGTTTAGGATATTGTACGAACATCCCAAAACAACATCCCTTACCTCTTGATTTATAATTTGATAGGAACCACAACATTCCACCTTGAAAGGAAAGTCCACGACATCACACCCAAGACTTGCAAGGAAGTCGTCCAGGATTGTTGGGTTTTCTGGATCGTCCAATTTAAGCACCGATGCAGGTCGTAGCATCTGACAACCGTAGTATGGCGCTACCTTCAACCCATTTAGATTTTTTTTAACCTTTTCCTTCAACTTATCAAATCCCAACTCATCCCTCACGACCTCCAAGAAATGCAAAACCTCCACGCCAGTTCCATAATCCTCCTCAAGGAACTCGCATATCTTCGCCCGTTTTTCTTGATCATTTATCAGAACATCGTTCGTGCGTTTCAGAACGTTGTAGCAGAACGAGCACAGGGTTGTGAGTTTTTTTCCTTCCTTCCCGGAGTTTATGAGGATCCTGGAAGGAGAGATCAGGCCCATGATATTGTCACTGACCAGGGGAAAAGCCGCTTGACAGCATGTCCAGTTCTTTTGCTCCTCCATCTCAATTCCCAATATTTTTGCTGAAGCCTTGGCAAGTTCGCCAAGATTTTTAGCCTTTGTGTAAATTGTACAACCAGGATAATAGGTGATCTTCATCTTTTCACCGAACATCTAAGATGTGAATTTCCTAAAGCCGCACACGAGAAGCTGCTGCGGCGCCTCCTCCAACTCTTCGTCAGATAACTTCGAGACCTCTATGAAGTCCTTGCCCTTTCTAAGGAGCAGAATTCTCAACGCCTCCATGATCCTGGAGAGATCAACCCCTTTGGGGCACCTGGCCTCGCAGGTAAAGCACGAGGCACAGATCCAGATGGTTTTCGATCTCAGAACCTCTTCTTCTAAACCCAATTGCATTAATCTTATGATCTGGTTTGGGAGGATATCCATTGCATCCACCAGCGGACAACCAGCCGAGCATTTACCGCACTGATAGCACTTGAGAACCTTTTGTCCGCTGAGTTCCTCAACTTCCCTGATAAAATCACTCTTGACATCTTCAGCTGAGAGTCTTAATCTTATCTTGATGCCTCCTCATCGATACTTGGCCTCAAAGTGGGGCTATTTTACCTCAACCCTTTTTTCATTTTTTCGGCTCCTGGGAGCAGCTTTTGGGAGTAAGGTCTCCAACTTATTAAAGGTTTTTGAGGGTGGAAGCCAGACCTGTTTGTCAAAGGAAATTTCGGTTCGAGATATATATCTTCTGTCACGTCACCATGCTCAGAGACATGTTTATATATCCAAACTATATGTAGGGAAAAATACATGCGGAAGAAATCGAAGCGTAAAGAGGCAGATGTGGTATTCCAGGTAGCCCCGCAGGAGGTACAATCTCCTCAAACACCAGTTCAACAACCAATGCCAGCTGAGCAACCGCTACAATTCCAGCCTGATATTCCCATGGCCCAGCCAGTAGAAAAATCAAAAGGGAAGGAGTTTCAATGCCCAGAGTGCGGCAAGATTTTCATAGTGGCATTGACCAAAAGGCCTGCCCATATAAAATGTCCTTATTGCGGTTTGGAGGGCATGATCGATTGAGATTTTCAATTTCGTAATAATTATAACGGAGTTTTATCCGGGCGTTCACCCATTTTTCTGGAACTTTTGTTATAATTCACATCAAAACCATGATACCAACGATAACTGCTATAATCCCAAAAACAACACAGAATGAACCGAACTTAACCTTTTGTGCGAATCTTAAAAGGATATCGATCATTAGATAGCCCACTATGAAGGATGCGGCAATTCCAGCGATTACTGGTGCGATTCCTATGGAGGCTACTTTTCCCCTGAATATCTCGATTGCCATGATTCCTATAATTGCGGGGATGGACATCAAAAATGAGAGGTGAAGAGCCACTTCCTGTTTGAAATTCTTTGATACCAATGCAGCCACGGTCACCCCTGAACGCGACAGGCCTGGTAAAACGGCAAACCCCTGGCAGATTCCCGCCAAAATGGAGTCCTTTGTATTCGAATCCCCAATGCCCCTTGATCCTGTCTTTCTCTTGGATACATAAATAATTATTCCCGTGAGTATAAGAAAAAAGCCAACGAAGAGGGTTACAAGATCACCCTCCATTCCCCCTTCAAATATGCTTAAAAGAAGAATGTAAACAGGCAAGCCAACGAGGAAAGAGGTCATTGTGGATACCACGATGAATTGTACCATTTTGTCCTCTTTTACTTTTGGCAGTTCGATTATAATGTGCTTCACGTCACGCCGATATTTGAGCAATACCGCCAAAAGCGTTCCGAAATGAAGGTAGAACGCGAAGGAAAGCGCGGTATCTGCATCCATTTCCAGTATGTCAACCATGGCAATGATGGTCTGTCCGGAGCTGGAAATTGGCAGCCACTCCACCAAACCCTGGAATATACCCAAGATCATGGCAATGACCACATCAACTTCACTCATTAAATCGCATGGATACTGGGATTTAGTAGTAATAATTTTTGGTATTATTCTCTTATAAGCCTCTTCAAACCCTTTATATTCCTTTTCGCCAGTTCTGCATACAACCCTTTGTACCTCGTCCAAAGCTCCTTATAATCCTCCTTCACATCTGCTATGACCTTGGCAGGCACTCCAACCGCCACCTTGCCGTCAGGTATTTCCTGTTTATTTCTGACGACGCACCCCTCTCCAATCACACTCCACTCCCCCACAACCGCATAATCGCTCACAATGGCGCCCATGCCGATCATTGCCCAGTCATGTATGCTTGCATTATGGATAATGGCACCATGGCCGATTGTGACATGCTGGCCAATTACGCATTTCTCATCTGGTCTTGCATGAAGAACGCAGTTATCTTCTATGATCGAGAAGTCGCCTATTTCGATGGTACCGTAATCGCCTCTTATCTTAGCTCCTGGCCCGATATAGCAGTTCTTGCCAATTATCACCCCTCCAATGACCTCTGCCGATTCAGCTATGTAGGTGTCTTCGCCTATCTTGGGTATCCTGTCCTCTAATTCAAATACGGCCATCTCACAACCTCAATTTTTCAACTGGATGGTATTTGATATTTTTGGGATTCATAGCCCTCTTTTACCTGGGTTTGGGCATCCCTGTACAGGCTAACATATTGTCCGCAGTTGCTGCCTATCTTGTTCTCCTCCACCTGGCCAATGCTGAGAATCACCTCGAACCCTTGCCTTTTAAAGCCCTCAACGATTTTTTCAGATGAGGAAGAATCATAAGGATCGATTACAGATTCGAGCCCGCTTTCCTCCACCCTAACAGTGGGATTGAGCGGTGTAAGCTTGATCAGGAACACATTTGGATCGAAATAATCCCTTACCACCTCAGGCTCCACTTTGTATCCTTTTGCAGCAGCGAAATTGAGGGTGACCTTCTTATCATCGTCCTTATGAAACCTCTCACCGTATTCTGAGATCTCCTTAAAGCTCCATTTTTTCATGGGGATGAGCTCATCCCTCTCGGTGGAGTCCGTGGTATGGATAGAAAACTGGAGTTGGAATCTTCCATCAGAATAATGATTGTTCTTAATATCTATCAACCGGTCAAAGAAGTTTCTGCTCGCGACAGGCGCGACAGTGGAGAGGGAAGGAGTGAGACCGGGAGAATCATACATATCGGGAAGTCTCTTTAGCACTTCCAACACATTTGGGTTCAACGAGGGTTCGCCCATCCTTGCGAACTGAATTTTGAACTTTGGAATGGGCACAATTCCGTTGGGGAAACGGCTTTTGACCAAGTATTCGATCTGCTCTAAAATCTCGTTTGTTTTGAGCTTTCCATAGAAATTTCCCCCGGCATCGCACATTTTGCATTTCACCGGGCAGCCGAACAATGAAGAAACGATGAGCACCCATTTTTTTTCTCGCGGAATAGGTGGCTGTATGGATTCCACGAATTCCACCAAATGCTTGTCATCGGCTCTCATGGTGGCTATGTAAACCTTTGCCAAGTCCTCTTTTCCATAAACACTCAAGACCCTCATTTTTCATCATCTCCTCTCAAAAAGTTCAGGGCTGACATGGCACACAATATTCCATCGCCAACCGCGATGCCAGTCTGTCTGAAAAGTCCTCTTCTCACATCTCCAGCCAAGAAAAGACCAGGGATATTGGTCCCTCCATTTTCTTTTATTGTTAAGGTTTTACGCGATTCTTTTGGAAGAAGTTCGAGATTCGGGGACCTGCCAACAGCTATCAGCGCGTAGTCAGAGGTGAGTTTGATTTCCTTTTCATCTGATATGCACTTGATCGTTATTCTTTCCCCTGCCTCATCCACTGCCAAAGGTACAGTTTTTGGATGGATATGTATATTCGGGCTTTTTCTTACCCGCTCCTCAAGCAGAGAAAGGCATTTTGGTATTTCACCTCTGAAGATTATGTCCACTCTTGCCCCATCTCCTGAGAGATTCAGGGCATAGTCAAATGCCGTATCTCCACCGCCTATGACCATAAAAGTGTCCTCCCTACTAGGTGGGGGAATATCCTTTATTTCATAAAAAAGCTTTTTCCCGAAAAGATGGGATTGCCCTTCCATCTCCATACTCTTTGGGATCGTGCCGGTGGCGACTATCAGGGCTCGGGAAATCATCTCCCTTTCATCTGTGGCTAAGGTGAAGTACCCACTTTCCGATGATACATTTTTTACCTCTATATTTTTTATCTCAACCCCCAATCGAAAGAGCTGCTCCTTAAAAAGCTGCACGAGGACCTTACCTCCGATACCGTCAGGAAAACCAGGATAATTCTCCACGAGGTTGGCGTTTTTTAGCAGGCCGCCCACATCACATTTTTCAAACACCATTGGCTCAAAACCAGCCCTTTTCAGGTAGATAGCTGCTGCTATTCCTGCGGGTCCCGCTCCAATAATCGCCACTTCGTTCAAGGCCGCATCCCCAAAAATTCAGTTAAGATTTTTTTGGTTGTGATTGGAATGGAAAATCCATGGGATAGTGTCCTTAGGGAGGATAGGTGAAGCTCCTCGTTTTGTGTGGCTGTGCCGTCCACCACGAAAAAAACCTCATAATCCCTCATGAACGCCTCCCTTGCAGTTGATTCGCAACAAAGATGTGTCATAACCCCCGTTATCACCACGCTCTTCACTCTCTTTGGCTCAAGAAGGCTTTCCAGTTCAGTGCCGAAAAACGCGCTGTACCTTGTCTTTCGTATCACAACCTCCGAGTCAAGTGGACTCAGTGAGGGCACGATCTTTGAAAGCACGCTTTCTTCCTTGATTACATCGCCCCACCACTTCTCCATGATTCCTGGGTGTTCATCCTCTTTTAAAGAATGCTTTGTGAAAATAACCGGAAGATCATGCGTTCTGTAGGCATTTACTAAATTTCTAATATTGGTGACGATCGCCTTTGAGGAGGGGATGAATGCGTGGGATTCTTCATCCAGAAAATACCGCTGCATGTCTATCACCAACAACGCCGAGGTGGAGGGCACGAACCTGAATCTCGCTCTGTTCTTGGCATAATGCGAAATAGCACTTAGCCATTTTTGGGATTTGGCAGACAGGTTCTCTTCGGAAACATAGGCTTCCTTTCTTGGTTTTGATGGGTCTTTCGCCATTTTCAACCCAACCCCAGAAATATCTTTTCTATTATTTTATCTTGCCTAGGAACCGACTCCATCTTTTCTCGTCATCAACCTTGCTCAGCAGGGTTTCTTTGGCTTCTATGGCTTTCCTTTTCCCCCGGATATTCCTCAGCTCCTCCATGGCCCTCAAAAGCCCTCTTGCTTCTTCCAGCAATTGGAGTGCCTCTTCCTCTGTGATGTCACCGTGGATTATTACTTCCTCCAAGTATCGCTCACGCTCTGCGATGCCCGATGCTAGAACCTTTGCCTTTTCGATGTCCTTAATGGTAAGTTCGGGCTTTGTAATAAGTTCTGTGATGGTTTTTCTGAGGTCAATTTGCCTTCCTTGTATCTCCTCTTTTTCTGGGATGATGCTGCCCACCCATGATAGTATAGAGTGCAGTCGCTTTATTATCCGTTTTCTCTCGCCCTCTGTGAGAATACCATCCATATTCACGAGAGGGAGCAGTTCAAATTCTATATCCATGCTTTTCGGCCCCGGTATTATGTATAAATCGAAAAAATTTGTGGTAAACTAGATATATGAAAGTCGCAAGGAATCCAGATATAATATTGATTAGTCATAGCCAGAGAATGTATATTCGTCTATATATACGTCTTCAAAGAAAAGCTTAACAACAAAGATCGGCTCGCTGATTTCATCTAAAGCAAGCGCGTCTACTGTGAGTGTGGGTATCCAATTCTCAATTGAATGTATAGCATAATCGTTTTTTACACTTTGATAATCCGAATATAATCCGTAATAATAAAATACTTCCACTTCAAGGTCGCCTATGTTCCTCGTAACTCCTTCATTGAACACAGTTACCGTTACATTGGCCTTTTTATCGTGCAGTATGTCATCAAATGGTTCAACCTTTACATTATAGATGTACAGGTCCTTTTTGCTGGGTTCAATCCACGGATCGCCAATCTGAATTTTATTTAGAACATTTTGATCTATTAAAGCGTAGAGATAAATTATGATGGTTGTGTCATCAATATCATGAGCGCGTATTTTCGCGCTGACATTCCAATATTCATTGGGCATCAGGTTCTCTTCCAAAATCAACCACTCCGCCCTCAAGGGGAAATTCGCTACCCAAGACTGTACCTCGATCATGATGCTTCTTTTCTCTCTCAGTATATTATCATTGAGCACGGAAACGGAGACATTGGCATTCCAGTTCCCATCATCCTGGAAAAACTCAACCTCGGGTTCGGAGGCCATTTTCAGTAGTCCTACATAATTGCCATTCCCGTCCCCGATATTCTGATGGAGGTTTGCAGCAGGACTATATATCATTCCCATAAACAGTATCCCGCTGACTATAGCCACACCCAATATGCCGCTTGCCTGCCATTTGGCATAGCTGCATATCTTCTTCAGGGTAGGCATACCTTCCTCCACGGTTTTGGATTTTCTCAGTGTAGAAAGCATCTGCCACAGTCCTTTTGTGGGGATGTAATACCCTGTTAAAATTATGCCGAGTAATACCACATAAACAACATTCGTTGTGAGCACTGGGTGAAGGAACGTGAAGCTTCCCTTTGAGAGGAGAATATAATAGAGACTTGCCGCCTCGGTAACAATACCGGATACAACACATCCCAGTGCGATAATAAGTGAGGGTATCATGCCCCATCTCACTGGAGGTGTTCTAACATTTGCGGCTTTATCCTCGATATAGTCTATGGCCTGGTTGCCGAACTCCATACCGTAATGAACAAAGGAAAAGCCTATGATGAACAGTAATAAAGGAAGGGTCAATCCCCCTGCGACCACATACATGAGAAAAATGAAAGGAAGGAAGAATGCTGAGGAGCCTAGAGCGATACCATGCCATACCCCCCTAGTTTTGAAATGGAAAGGCTTGACAGAATATCCGAGGCCAAAAAACACGCCTATGAGGACCAACGCTATGGGAATGATACTATTCATCTGTAGCGTGATATGGAATGCGAGTACCATTGCGATAATGACATGGGTAACTATCAGAGCTTTCAGAGTGTTTTCGCCGAGGAGATCAACCGATTTTGGGATGCTGGTTTTGAAGGTGTCGTATTTCTTGTCTATTTCTTTATCCGCGATAGCGTTTATTATAAAACCTGATAGGTAAAGTAAGAGGAAGGCGACCATGGCTTCCAAAACAGGCAATGCGAAGAATCTCGATACTGTTGCCGAGCCAAGAAACAAAACTGTGAGTATGGCCGGAATTTCACCCGGAGCATATTCCAAACGACAAACCCTATAATACGCTTTGATGTAGTCAATGAACCCTGTCAACGTCCTAAACCCCCATATAACTGTCCGCTGGGCCTCTTAGATTATTTGCACTCTTTTCGCTCATATAATGGCGGAACTTATAGTATTTATTATATTTAACTATTTTCATTGACTTCATGTATTAAAAAAATGATATTTTCAATATATTTATAGATTTCATGGTAATAACCAGGGATAACCACTTAATCATAATGTGGCCGGATATATATTCGTGGTTTTGAGCAGGAAAGCATGAAAACTGCATCCAACCCCAGGAAGACAACATCCTCTCCATTTAAGGCCATTTTAAAACCATACTAACCAACAAATCAAAAGTTATTTTTAATTACATAGCCTTATACTTGCCGATTCAATGAAAAAACAGAAGAGGGTGAGGATCAAGACAGGTGCGAGAACCGCCTCGAAGGTTCAGGAGAAGGAGCTGGTCTCCAAGGCAAAGAAGATTCTGAAGAACCCAGATCTGATAGTTCCAAAGTGTGAACATGAAGGGAGGTGTGCTTTTGATAAGATTCGCAGGCAGATCAAGAGGATTCAGAGTCTCGCGGATGATAATAAAAAACTGGCAAAATTGGCTAAAAGCGGTGATCAACTGGCAAGAGCTTATGCTGCCACGCTCTTATTGGTTCATTCTGAAAAAGCACCTTATTTGGCCGTCTTTCGTACACCGTTCGGAGAGGTCGCCTTTGCGATGAGGGGAAAGGTGAAGAAAGAGAAGCTGATCGGCGTGCAGCATTATGACAAACCCAAATGGAAACTTCTCTCCGTAATAGACCTGGCCACGAAGAAAAAACTGCACATATATTCCACAAAAAAAGGGATGGTGTGCATGGGAAAAGAGGCGAAGCCACCAGAATATTTTGTAAAGGAGATGATCGGCGCGTTGAAATACCCCCTCAAGAAGGAAGGAAAGATATTTTCCTGTGAGCACATCTCGCATAAGGATGTCCAGAAAAGAAAGGCCACCTCGGACTCCTATGTATTGGTGCGGTGGAAATCGGCTGGCAAAAGCACAGCTGTTTGCAGCAAATGTGCCTCTAAAAAGAGTAACATCATGGCCTCGATAACTCAAAGTATGGCCATACCAAAGCCCGAAAGTGATTTTGATGTGGATATCATCACGAAACTTAGATGCAAGGTGGATTGTGAGAACTGTGATGTTGAGAAGCAAATCGATGTGGATGAGGACGTGAAGAAGGGGTATCTTGAAGGGTCCATTTCGGACCGTGGCCTGATGGAGAAACACCTGGAAAACTACCAAGAATTTCTTAAAAGCGGTGATAAGAAGTTTTATGTGATGGACGAAAATTGTTACGGAAATGACCCGGATGCATTTCTGAAAGCCCTGAATCCCACCGATGAGGAGAGAAAAGGATTAAAGGCCCTATTAGAAAGGATAAAGACACCTGTCGTGGTTTCAAAGGCCACGCCCAACAAGGTGTTGAGCCTGTTTTGGGACGAATATGGCATGGAGGCTATTAAGGCCATCGTTGGTGATGAGGATACGGCACAAAGGCTGTTTACCAAGGCTGACACCTCGAAGACCTCTCCCTCACAGGTTTTAAAAGAAGCGAGCATCTTTACAAAAGAAAGGGATATAATCTCCGCCCTTCCAAAGTACAAGGTCCTACCCTTGATTGCAAAGTTCGCAGATAACATTGCACGAATATACATGACGCAGGGGAAAAACGATGCTTTAAGGGCTATAGAACATTATAAGGGTGGAGAAACAAGGATAAAATCTGTGGCCTACGCGTTTCTACTCGCCCTTAATCAAGGGGCCAGCAAGAAGTGGCAGTACACAAAAACGGAGATAGATTTCGCCCATTTTTTGAAGGATCCAGCAAATAGACTGTTGAACTCAGAGCCCAAGGAGTACCATGATAACCTCCAGAGTTTGTTATCAGCCACAGGCTCCACAAAAAAGTTAAGGTTGGATTAGATTTCGATCTCTGTATTTCAGAAAAGCCCGAATCCATTGAATCCAGACGGATTCGGAGTGAAGGCATTATGGTATGGGGTATGCTTTCCATCATGGCAGGGATACAAGGTGGTTCATGATCCTGTTTACACCGCTTATTTTGGAGAAGCACCTGCTTCAGAAGAAGGAAGGCTGTGCGGAGCTGGTGCTTTGATTTTTGTGGGCGCGGTATGTATCCCATCCGCAGGTGTCATATCAAAGAAGGCTCGGCGTAAAAAGAGGCTGTGAAGTATTCTCTTCCCCCCTTAATTGATTTTCTGCATGGTACTGAACCATTTAGTAAAAACACTCACCACACTTTTTAATAATTTGAATTATGTACCACAAGAGTTCAGGGAACAGCATGTTAGAAGAAATCCTTCGTGAGCTTGAGAAAGGTAAGAAGTGCGTACTGTTGCATGTGAATGCAGACCCTGACGCCTTAGGCTCCGCAATAGCTTTGAGCCTGGCATTTCCTGATGTGAGCATAGGTTCAGTGGGAGGTCTGAGCAAGAACGGTAAAGTCCTACTTAAAAATCTAGGTGTCGAAGTCATGGAAAAACCTGATATCTCACTTTATGACAAAATAGTGATAGTAGACACCCCCTCGCCCGATCGATTGGGTGAATTCAAGGACAAGGTGAGGACTCTTATAGTTATTGACCATCACTCCAAAACCTTTGACTGGGATTCGGAATTATGCTACGTGGATGAAGACAAGGCATCCTGTGGAGAGATCATATATCAAATTTTAAAGCTGGGAGAAAAGAAAATTACACCTCAGATAGGCCTCGCTCTTCTTACGGGTATACTGACTGATACGGGGAAATTCCGCCATGCGACTGCCTCTACGCTAAAAACTTTCGGCGAGATCATGGAGGCAAGCGGCATTGGTATGGAGGAAGTGCTGTCTGTATTCGAGGAGGAGCATGAAACGGATTACTCAAAGAAGATATCAATTTTAAAAGGGGCACAGAGGTTAAGATACCAGAGCCTAGAAGGTTATATAGTAGCGATTTCTCAAGTGAGCTCCTTTGAATCTGGAGTATGTAACGCGCTGCTCTCTATTGGTGCGGATGTAGCGTTTGTGGGCTCGCAAAGGGATGATGAGTTCAGAATAAGCTCAAGGACGACTCAGGCTATCGTTAAAAAGGGCCTCCACCTGGGAAATTTGATGGCCGATATGGGAAAAGAGATCGGTTGCAATGGTGGTGGTCATGACGGAGCAGCGGGCCTTAACGGTGTGGGTGATGTTGAGGCGATGCTCAATATTTGCATGGAGAGGGCAAAAGAGGCTTTTAGAGGTATTTTGCAGCGCTAAAAACCCTATATGTCAAGGGACATAGGTATGAATGACCTCGGTTCCCATGTTTTTACAGGATTTGAAGCTAGAGGTAAGGCAAATTTCAGAGGCTTTTATATCTGCTTCCCTCCTATCAACT
>JAZGAR010000124.1:0-3537 GCA_036475875.1 Thermoplasmata archaeon | reverse complement strand
GAAGATACCACTTGGCTTTCAAAATACGCTAAAATACGCTTAGGACTTATTTTGAAGACCCGACGCCGTGCCTTCGAAATAGAATAACATATGCCCAGATCTTTTTTCGAAGACCCCACGGCGCATTTTGGCCGTGGCATTCAGAAAGGCCATCAAAACCCCTCCCAACCACTCTTTTCAAGACAATAGATTGGCGGGGAGTGTAATGGTGGATCGAAACAAGGGGTGTGGGAACTGCAGGGAGGTAAGTCAAAATCACCAAAGGTGGCACGGAATGGCGGGCGGAAGCGGTTAGGGATTGAGCCGTAGAGATATTGTCTTTTTCTTACCCTTAACTATAGAAATGAAAGTTTTTTATCCACAAACCACCTTCCCAAGAACATGGATCTTCAGCGTATCGTATCTGAAATAAGGAACTACCCCGGTGTTACCAGGAAAAAGGTTATTTCCCATGTGGTAAAGTTTTTTCCTATACCTGAAGATAGCAAGGTCGTTGCATCGTTTGGGGAAGATGCTGCGGTCATCGATTGCGGCGAGGATGCCTTACTTCTCGCCGCGGACGGCATAATGGAGGATTTGATGGAAAGAAATGCCTTCTGGGCAGGTTACTGCTCAGTGCTTGTGAATGTCAACGATATCGCTGCCATGGGGGGCATTCCCCTGGGCATGGTCAATGTGATATCCTTGAGGAAGGGGGAGGACTTGAAAAAAGTTCTTGAAGGCATCAATGAGGGTATAGAAAAGTTCGGCGTACCCATGGTGGGAGGCCACACCCATCCAGACTGCGATTATAACGCGGTGGATGTTGCGATACTCGGATATGTGAAGAAGGAGGATGTAATACTCAGCGATACGGCCGAGAAGGGGAATGACATAATTTTCTCCATGGACATCGATGGCGGTTTTACCCCGAATATTCCCTATTCGTGGGACAGCACGAGTTCCAAAGAGCCAGAGATAATTCAAAAACAGATAGAAATAATGAATACCATGGCCAGTAAAAAACTGTTGACGGCTGGGAAGGACATAAGCAATCCCGGCAGTCTTGGCACTTTGGCAATGCTCCTGGAAACGAGCAAAAAAGGTGGGAATGTGGATCTACGAAAGATACCAAAGCCTGAGAATGTGGACTTCATTCAATGGCTGAAAGCGTATCAGGGCTGTGGTTTTATAGTGACCTGTAAACCTGAGAACTCAAAAGAGATTTTGAGGCTGTATGAGAGTGTGGGGTTAAGCGCAGCTTTCGTGGGTAATGTAGCCGATGATAATATCCTGAGAATCACGGATGGAAGGGGATATGAAATATTGTTCGATTTTGGCAAGGATGTAATCACAGGATGTAAGTAAAAGGACCAGCATCGTATCATTTTTGATTTTAATTACCAAAATTAAATATAATATGGCTCTAATGAAACCGTAGAGGACGATTTAACTCCGAATTCCCAAATCAATCGATTCCTTATGGTGCAGAGGGGTGATAATATGATACCTACAAAAAAAGTGAGCAGTAAAATTTGTTTTGTTGGGAATGGTGGGGTAGGCAAGACGAGCCTAATTGGCAGATATGTCTACGACAAATTCGATGACAAGTATCTGGCAACCATAGGTACAAAGGTGAGTAGGAAGGAGATCACGTTGGATTATCCGGATAGAAGTATCAGGTTCAAGATGGATGCCATGATATGGGATATCATGGGACAAAAGGCCTTCAGAGGTTTGCTTCAAGATGCCTATTTCCACGGCACGAGAGGCGTTATTGGGGTGTGCAATCTCGCTGACAAGGAGAGTCTCACGAGCCTAACTGATTGGGTAAAGTCCGTTAAGAATGTGGTTGGAAGGGTACCATTCGTGCTTTTAGCCAATAAAAAGGATCTGGAGGGTGAAGTACAAGTTAGTGAGGCGGAAATAGAGGATATGGCAACCAGATTGAGCGCTACATATTTATATACCAGCGCGAAAACGGGAGAGAATGTTCAAAAAGCGTTCAACACGATCGGAAGGGAGATGATAAAAAATCAATTTAATATGTATTAACATCTAGCCTAAGTAATGAATGGAATTCCTTATTTCGATTCTTCCATAATGTATTATGATTAAGTCCTATTTTTAGGGATTATGACCTCTTTATCCCTGATAAGCAGCGCCCTCTCCTTCTTGTCAAAGGCTGCTGGATCCACAGGGATGATGAGGCGGGCATTTTTCAACATCACGGTCTCGCATAGATCGTCTAGGACCTTCACCATCACCGTGAAGGAGGTGTTTGTGATTATATTGCCTAATCCGTGTAAAAGCACAGATGCTTCATCATTTTCATCCAGGAATTTTTTTATCGTGTGTACGATGACACCAACATCGGCAGGGTTGAGTGCATTCTCACCGGTAACTTTACTCAACCAATAGACCTTGGCATCCTTTAGTTTGTACCTCTCTCTCAGTATGTTGGGATGTATCCTGGAAATGCAAAGACCGGGCAAACCATGCGCTATCAGGTTGATGAACAGATCAAAGCTGTAATCGGGCTTGCCCTCCTCCACGATGTATGTCCAGCCCTGGCTCAAGAGGTACTCGCTCTCTCCAAGACCGAACTTGTTCAGTATGTTAATAAATGGTGGATTTATGTCGATGTCATCCTTGATATCTTTGAATGAGGAGGCAAAAATCTTTATTCTCTTTATTAATTCCAGGCGCGAAAGTTTTGCCTTTGGATCGACGTTCAACACATCATCCTTAAAGGTCAGAGCCGAAAAGAACGGGTCAAGTGCTTGGAGTTCGTTGATCTTTTTTAATACAAGATCCTCAGATACTTTTTCTGGCAGCGTATTTATGATGTCATTGCACACGATCTCGAATATGAAGGCATTGATTACATTCTTCTGAAGGGTGAATAGCACATCCAGTACATTGAACTGCACGAATCTATCGCTTTTGATGAAATTCTTCGTGTCCATACCCTCCACTATGGCGGGAGTAACAGGTATGATGAGCGGTGAGTCGATAATGCCCATGGTCTTGATGAGGACATGTATGGATTTTAATGCCGCATTCCTTTGCCTGGCGTTCTGAGCGTTCTGTGCTATAAGATATTCCAGGCTATCGAGGAGCACGACGTTCTTCTTCCCTCTTTCTATGAATTCCTTAATGATCGTGTGCAACTGCTGAAGGTTCAGGGGACTGATGGTGGGAACTCCTTCTACATTCTCAGTTGTAAGCCATATTATGGAGGCATTGCCAAGCGAATATTTGCTTTTGACTTCTTCAGGTGATCTTTTCGTTATGCATAGGCCACGATAGCCCTGGTTGATCATATCACTGAAGATCTCAAAGCTGACATCCGCCTCTTCCTCGCTGACGATGTAGCTTTCTTCCTTGCTCCCCTTTGCGCTCTTCCTCTTTGCAGCCTTGGTTCCTCCATCCTGGGCCGCAGAGACTGCCTCTTTCGCCTCATTGGAGGCTCCAATATGCGCATGTAATAAAAGAGTAAATGGTAACATCTGCATGATCCTCAAGCGAGATTTGGTTACGAAGTTCATTGTCATT
>JAZGAR010000123.1:0-3890 GCA_036475875.1 Thermoplasmata archaeon | reverse complement strand
TATCGTGCAGGCAACGCTCTGTGGGTCATAGTCGAAAGAATGTATCTGCTTGGCTCCCAACCGCACGGCGGCCAAAGAAAAGAGGCCACTTCCTGAGCCGATATCGAGGAATGTTCTTCCCTCAAGGGTCTCCAGATTGAGCATTTTTCTGATAGAATTCTCTGCCTCAACAATCCGTTCATCATTCAGAACAGATAAAAACCCCTTCCAGTTCTTACCAAACTGAAACCGCCCTCCCCTTATGATCTCTTGAGTATGCTGCATACCCATTTTTTTCTATTGATCTCTTTGGATCAAAGCGGCTTCTTTGTAACACAGACTATATAGGGCGATAACAAACGATTGGCGGGAATTGGGGATAAGATTAGTTCAAGTACCCATATTACCTTTGTAATCTCTTGTAAGAAGAAAAGGACCAGTTTTTTTACCCAAAATAGAAAGGAATCTTTCTCCACCCCAGATAGATTAAGCACACCAAAGTTTGCAAACATAAAGTAACCGCAAGAGATGACCCTTAAATCTGAAGATTCATGTGCATCCCATAGATTGTTCAAATTCATTGGTATATGAATATCGTATACTTTCATGTTTATTAACCTTTGCACCATGCCGATCAACCCAACCAAATTCGGAATAATCGTTATCAGTATCCCTCCTGCCTTCAGGAATCTGGAAAACGCGTGAATACAGGCAGCCGTATCCTCAAAGTGTTCTGCTACGCCAAAGGAAACGACTACATCAAAAAGCTCCACCAATTTCTTTGGAGGAGCAAAGAAACTCGCACATATAACATTTCCTTCAACACCTTCTTTACGCAGGACTATTTCTGCTTGCTTACAACCTATCTCTGAATAATCAATACCGGAGATCTGGAAGCCGAATTCCCTCGCAAAATAGGGTAGCCACACTGACCGGGCGCAACCAATCTCCAGCAGTCTTTTTCCTTTGGTATTCAAACCCTTAAAGAGTTTATGGAAATAGTGGTGGAACCTTCGATTGACATAGTTATTCAAACCAGCTGCCTTAGGGTCAAATGCCTTTGGCGTGGATTCCTCTTTCCATAAACTATCCCAATAAGTCTTTCCAGCCCTATCCATGATACCCATAAGGCAAGAATCTGATTCTAACTGTCTTAATCCCTTTCCTTTTTGTCAATGAGCCTGGTAACAAAGAACCAGAGAAACAGAAATGAAATCATATAAACAAGGGATGTGGAAAAGGCGATACCCTTTAACCCCATCAAATAAATAAACAGGATATTGAATCCCACATTAGCAGAAATATTTATCAACGCACCCCACATTAGAATATTATTTGCCCCCAGAGATGAAATAAGTCGTGCCAACATAATACCAGCAATATAAAAGGGTATCTGAAAGGAAAAGAATGCCTGAACAGAGGCCACAATGCTAGAATCCTCTGCGGTAAAAGCACCCCGCTGGAAAATGAGATGCACCAAAGGTTCAGAGAACCAAGAAATCAATAAGACTAAGGGCGTCGCAAAAACAAAAATAAGGCGCAAATAAAGATTAACCGTTTTTCTCAAGCTACCCCACCCTCTCTCTGCAACCATTCTTGAAAAATAAGGTAGAGCGGCTGTACCGATGGCCGTAGCAGCCAATCCCAAGACCAGAGTAATAACTTTATTGCCATAATTGAGAGAAGCCACACTACCAGAGGCAAGCGCTCCGGCCATAGCCTTGTCAACAAGATCGGTACTGCCCATTAACAACCCACCAGCAACCACAGGCAGATATTGACCAACAACAATCCGCATATCATGTCCCATGAAATGCAATCGAGGCATTAGGCTAATCCCCCGTGCCTTCACCGCAAATCCCAGCGATAACGTCTCCATTCCAAAACCAACAACCGTACCAAAGACAAGGGCAAATATCCCCCAGGTTTTACCTCCAGCAATCAGAAATACGATAGCAAACAAGGGAACAAAAATTGGCACCAATGCTGCCAGTGCAAAACGCTCCTCTGCATTCAGGACGCCAGCCCAGATATTAGAGAGACCCTTGAAGAAGACCACTGGGAATAGGAATAGGAGCATATGTCGTGCCATTTGCAGTTTTGCAGCGGAGAAGCCTGAACCTAAAACAGGCAGATAATATGGTGCCAGCAATGCTAATAATAGTGAGATGATAATAAGTGGGCCTATGCTCAGGGTTATAATACTGGAAAAGAGATCCTGGGCAGCCCTTAGGCCCTGTTCATGCATCACCCGAATAAAGGTGGGCATAAAGGCCACATTAAAGGACCCAGCCACCACATTGATCACAAATAATGGGAGGAGAAATGCGATTAGAAAGGCATCGAGACAATCTGCGGTTCCAAACCAGGCGGCGACTGTAAGTTCTTTGGCGATTGAGCCGAGTTGGGTTACTAATGTAAGAAGGGCAACAATTGTTGCCGCCCCAAAGATCTTTCTGCTAAAAGAACCACGGGTCAATTTCCGCCAATGTCCAAGAAGAATGTCGACCCTATTCAAAAACAAACTCCTGTTGCGTTATTTTTTGAGTAAGCAGTCAAGAGAAGGGTTGCTGATAGACCTCAATATCAAACCCGACGATTATCCCATCCCGACAAAATACCAGAAAAGCCAAAAACCCTTGGGACCTGAGGCCTCAATCAAAGCGGAGATGATCCACACATAAGGAATGGTCACAATTGGAATAATGCAAGGATGGAAGGATGGCCGGCCCTGGTGCGACTGCCCTGGAACACGCTATAGTCCCCGCAATATCCGGGAAGTGTAGCTCGTGGAACTCCGGACTTAGAAGGTAGGTCTGGGCCAGGGAATAATGGGTTCAAAAGGCGTTAAATGCTTGCCCTGGTTGAATGCGTGCCACATTCAACCAGGGCCCAGCCTATTTAACTGGCGTCCAAAAATAAGGCAGAATTTTTTTGTCTCTGTGAACACGTAATCTTATTTACGAACCAGGGTTCTACTAATTTCACAGACCAGATTATTCTACTGTTATGATATCTTTATTTGCATCAAAGGTCTTTTGACCAATCCCTTTAACCTTCATTAAATCTTCAATCCTTTCAAATGGCCCATACTTCTCCCTGTAATCAATAATCCTCTGAGCATAGACTGGCCCTATCCTTTTGAGTTTGGTTAACTCCTCTAAGGTCGCGGTATTTAAGTTAATCTTTTCTCCACCTATCAGATAGACTGGCACCATCAAAACACTGATGACAATAACACATGTGACTACCTTTAAGAGTTTGGTTTTCATTTTTTCCTCCTTTCTTTATTTATTCCCTTATAGAAAACTCTCTTCTATCTTGTCAATAAAATTTGATCAAAATTTGATCTGATCTCTGCTTTTAAACCCTGATCCATCTATTCCTCCATTCTATCATCCGTCCATCCTTCACTCTGATTCTCCAATTCATCACTCACCAATCCCTAAATCCCTCAATTCCCCAATCTTCCAATCACTGAATTCACTTCATGATTTAACCAAGTTACCAGCGTCCCTGACACCCGTTCTTTTAAACTCTGAATTCATTAAAACCTGTTCACTCTTAATTCTTGAATGACAATTCATATCTTTTTTCCTTGACAATCTGTACAGAATACGCCATTCTAACCTTAATTTGTACAAATCAAAGAGGTGCTACCATGAGAGAGTCAGGATTAAAAAAAATAACACTTAGTGAGGCTCGATCTAAGTTGACACAGCTGCACAAGCTATTAAAACCTGGTGAAGCTTTGCAAATTAACAAAAGAGGTAAGGCGTATGCCCGCATTGAGTTACTCGGAGAAATGGATCGTTATGATGCTGTGTTAAACTCTATTGAGGCCCTACCAGAACCAAGAGAAAAATTACGGCCAGTAGCTCAGAACTATAAATCTATCTTGTACGGAAGCA
>JAZGAR010000122.1:0-3914 GCA_036475875.1 Thermoplasmata archaeon | reverse complement strand
AGCAATTCGTCGAACAATCCTTCGGAAACCTCTATGCAATTCTCCTCGACCTTCGAGACCACACCCAGTTCTATTCCCTCGGTATCGATTACCCTTTTCCCTATCATACCTCGATGAGTCATATTATCCCCCTAGTAAATGACGAACCCACTACTAGTCTTTTTTGTTATAATTTTGCACATCCATGAAGGATAATTGAACCTAGGGTGGAGAATGGGGGAAGGAAGACGGATCTAAAGAGGTTAAGAAGACGGAAAATAATCAAAAATCTCGCCTTTGACATGAGCACAAAACACTAACTTATTAACCGAGCAAAACGTTATAGTGTCGATGAGCATCGATTGGGCTGAGAAGTACAGGCCAAAGAGATTGAGTGAAGTGGTGGGCAACCCGGCCGCAACAAACGAGTTTAGGCAATGGGCAGAATCCTGGGAGCGGGGCATACCCAAACAAAGGGCCGTGGTGCTCATCGGGGATCCTGGTGTTGGAAAAACCAGCAGTGCATTGGCCTTGGCAGGGGAATTTGGATGGGGTGCGGTGGAGATGAACGCCTCGGATTTGAGAAATGCTGATGCCATACGAAATATTGCAAAATCAGGCGCAATGAACGAGACCTTCACGGATTCAGGTGATTTCGTTTCCACGAGACATGGAGGCAGAAAGCTGATTATTCTTGACGAGGCAGATAATATCTTTGGCAAGGAGGATTATGGCGGTGTGCAGGCGATCACGGCCACGATCCGAGAAACTCAACAACCGATAGTTCTTATCGTGAACGACTACTACGCCCTTGTAAAAAGATCGCCTTCCCTTAAAAAATTGTGCCTATCCATCAAATTCTCCAGGATTCACAAATCATCTGTGGTAAGACTCCTGAGAAGCATCTGCAAGAACGAGGACATAACGATTACAAACGAGACTTTGATTACGCTGGCTGGGCACTCCAACGGTGACCTGAGATCAGCCATCAACGATTTGGAATCATTATGCCTGGGAAGGAATAGAATATCTGAGAGGGATGTGAACGTGCTCGGCTATAGAGACTCGAGCATCAATATTTTCAAGGCGATTACAGGGATTTTCAAGGCGCAGAGCTATAACAAGGCATTGGAAAGCATTTACGACCTACACGAGGATCCGGAGCATCTTCTTCTGTGGATAGATGAAAATCTACCTCTGGAATACAAAAGGCCTGATGATTTGGCTTCGGCTTACAATTCACTTTCAAAGGCAAGCATCTACTTGGGTAGGGTAAGGAGAAGGCAACATTACAAACTTTGGGGCTATGCAAATGACCTGATGACCGCTGGGGTGGCTCTGAGCAAGACAAGCCCATACCACGGATACACGAAGTATCGATTTCCTTCATGGCTTACCAAGATGAGCAGGACGAAAGGAATCAGATCCATTCAAAAATCTTTAAATGGAAAGCTCTCCTCCCTATGCCACACTTCCAACTATGTAACGCAAACTTCAATATTCCCCTACTTTAAATACCTGTTTGAGCACGAAAAGGGCTTCAATATCTCTGCAATCCGCGATTTGGGTCTGGATGCGGAAGAGGTGGCCTATATCCTGGGAGAGACGAGCGATTCACATGCTGTAAAACATCTCCTCGAAAAGAGCAAGAAGAGCGATGAGAGGAAAAAGGAGGAAATGCCGCAATTTGAGGGCTTTGAATCGGGTAAAGAGGAGAATGAGAAGCAGGTAGAAAATGGGCAGGAGGCTATAGATTCGGAGAAAAGCGCCGATAAACAACAGAAAAACCTTTCAGACTTTTAAGAGCTTTTAAATAAAAACAAAGATAAATTTATATTATATGAGCTTATTATACAAAACGCTTTATTACCACTGAAAGATGGGATATCTGATTCAAAAAAGAGATTTTGAGGTTAGGAGGCAATGCTAGAATGAGGATTTTACTGGCTACAGAGTCCTACTATCCAAATATCGATGGAGGAGCCATAGCCAGAAGGAATCTAGCTAACTGCATGAAGGAAAGGGGCCATGAGGTTGGTGTTATCGCCCCTGGATTTAAGCCCGAGAACTATGAGGAAGAATTGGATGGCATCAGGATATTCAGGGTCAGTGGAAGGACTTTACCAATTTATCCGGATTACAAGTTCTGCGTCTTTCCCTTGCGAGAGGTCAAGAGGATCATCAACGAATTTAAACCTGATGTCATAGATTTGAACACACCTTATCAGATCGGAATCAGCGCATTGGCATGTGCAAAGAAGAGAGGCATACCGGCTATAGGCACGATACATGTTCAGCCAGAGAACATGCTGATGGCCATTGAAAGAGCAAAAATTTTGTTCAAGTTACTGGAGAAGATGGCCTGGTTCTACATAATAAACTTTTTCAACAGATGCGATTATGTGACCTCGCCCACACAAACCGCGATAAACATGCTGAGAAGAAACGGCCTTAAAACTAAGGCATGGCCTATCTCCAGCGGCATCGATTTGAATGTTTTTAATCCTACCAATGACAGCCATTTCCTTAGGGAGAGATTCGCCATACCAAACAAGCCTGTGGTGCTCTACACCGGAAGGATAAGCGGTGAAAAGCGATTGGACGTGTTTGTAAGGGCTATGCCACATGTATTTGATGCGGTTGATGCACACTTCGTAATTTGCGGTTCCGGCAGGGAGAAAGAGAATATAGAAAAACTGGTCAAGAAGTTGGGAGTTTCTGAAAATATAACTTTCACAGGCTTCCTACCCCCCGAGGAGTTCCCAGGCATTTACGGGATAGCCGACCTCTTCGCAATTCCCTCAGAGTCGGAGCTTCAGAGCATAGTTACCATGGAAGCTTTAGCATCAGGCTTACCTGTTGTGGCCTCCAACAAGGATGCCCTACCGGAGCTTGTGAAAAATCCTGAGAACGGTTTACTGTTCAAACCAGGTGACAGCAAGGAGTTAGCTGAAAAAATAATTGAGATTATTACCGACGATGATCTGAGGATGAGAATGGGCCAGGCAAGTCTAAAGATAGTACAACAACATTCCATTGAGAACACGATTTCACAGTTCGAGTCACTTTACAGGGAGGCTATCGATACTTTTAAAAACAAGAGAGAGCATTAACTTTTTTAAAATTGTGCTAAAACGCTCTCTGGTTTAGCTAAGAGATAACAGTAAGGTGCACAATTTGGAATCGCACCCACCTTTTACGGGCGTCGGTTTGCGTTAGGCTGTTGGGTTACTGAGTTTCATTAAAAAGCCTAGGTTGAATGCTTTGCAAGGGTAGGATAGAAATGAGGGTGATGTATGGGGTGTGCTCCTGGGGATTAGGACATGCAACAAGGTCCCTGCCGATACTAAGAAAACTCATCAAGGAAAATAACGAGGTGACCATAGTCTCTACTGGCAGCTCCCTGGAACTCTTGAAATTGGAACTACGGGACAGGGTAAGTTATCTGGATTTTGAGGACTACCCCCTGCCCTACACCGAGAAGTCCAAGGTGTTTCTCCTGAAGTTCTGTTTGTTCTCCCCAAAACTCATAAAATCCATAATAGATGAACACAAGAAGATTATGAAACTTCTTGATAAACAAAAATTCGACATCATAATATCCGATAACAGGTACGGTGTTTTTCACAGGAACATTCCCTCGTTTTTTATCACGCACCAGCTTCGCGTAATTGCTCCTGCTAGGATCAAGTTTATAGAAAACAGCTTCGAGAGGTTCAATGCGTACTTTCAAAAGTACTTCAAAAATATCATGGTCCCAGATTACGAACATGATGGTATCTCAGGGGATCTTGCACACAATCTAAATCACCTGAAAACAAAGAAGGTGAAGTATTTTGGCATCATCTCCGATTTTAAGAAGATGGATTTAAAGGAGAACGTGGATCTTCTCTTCTCCATATCGGGACCTGAGCCGCAAAGGCAGGTTCTAGAGG
>JAZGAR010000121.1:0-4363 GCA_036475875.1 Thermoplasmata archaeon | reverse complement strand
AGACTTATCAAGGGGAGGTAAGTTTGGAAACTTCAATTGTAAGAGAGGACGATAGGTTATCGAAATTTCCAGAAAACTATATAGATGAAGGCGAAATCGAGTTGGCTAAAAAGGCCTCAAGAGCCTTCGCGGTGGGTTATGTAAAAGAAATATACAATACCATTAAATCCATGGATCCTTCCGCTCTAAAGAAATTCAAATTCACCAACCAATATCCATATTATCTCCACCTTTTTATCCACCAGGAAAAACCTGGAGAAATAGAACGATTGGAAATCTATTCTGAGGAAAAATTGCATGACGATGGTTTATGCGAAGTCGGGGAGATTTATCATGACTCCGAAGTCGAGAGTTCATTTATAAAAGACAAGAAGAAAAACCTTTCCGACAGGTGCGTCAATTGGAAGTGGTTTTCATTGGAGGTATCGAGGATGTATACAGAGGCTCTTTCCGAGGGAAAAAGAATCGGAAAGTCCATCTACAATCATTCCCAGTTTTCCTCCACCGGGCCATCCCATAACATCCCTTTCCATCGCCTTGATGGTTTCCTATTCTCCACCCTAAAATCCGAGGGTTTTGGAACCTAACCAAGCCGATCTTCTCAATTCCTCAACACTGAGCAAAGGCCTGTATTCTTTTTTGGCGAGGGTTCAAAACAAACCACCCTAAACCCTAATAACCTGCAAAACCATTCCTTTTCCGATACTTTGAACCTCGAAATGGCACTATCCAGTGTGATAGGCTTTGTTCCAGCCATCTTACTCCTTTACATACTGCTTCGGCGTTACGAGGGCCTTTTCAAGGAAAAATACATTTTCATCAGCTTCGCGGTGGGCATGGTGCTGGGAATGATAATTACCGTGTTTCACCTGACCAGCGATGACCTCATTCTAATGCATTTGGACCTCTCGTTATTGGTTTTTGTACTGTTGTTCGCGTTATTCGAGGAGTCTGCCAAGCTAGTGATATTGAACCTTCCGAGATTGCAATTGAAGCATGAGACCGTCTACTACGGCGCAGGACTTGGCCTGGGTATAGGTTCCATGGCCGTCATTGCCATATCTGTCAAGGTTTTCATCGACGATCCCAATGCCTTTGGGAATCCTCTAACCATAATCGGCCTTTTTGTGCTCTCCTTCAGCTACTCCCTTCTGCACAGCGCAACAGGAGTTATGATCGGTTATGGCTGCGCAAAAAAAGAGGTGGTCAACCTCTTTTTTAGGGCCTTCATCTTTCACGCGGTGTATAACCTCCTCCTTCTTCCCTTCATGTGGTCCCTGGAAGGTGCAATGTATGCTTCGCTCTTCGTTGCAACGCTCTTTGCGGTTGGCCTGTTCTGGTATGTGCTTCGCGGCCTGATGCCTCACGCCGTCCCAGTTGAGATGCAAAAAAAGAGGAGAAGGGAGCTTCGAAAGCAGGTGAGGGAAACGAAGAAAAAATCGAAAAGTGAACCATGATGTTCAAAGTTCTTGAAGCCTGTTCAGAAGCTCCTCTGCATCCTTCTCTGCGCCCATGCTGAGGAACATCTTATAGGCTCTCTCCAGGTATTTTTTGCCTTGCTCGCCCCCGTAGAGTCTGCCCATGTTCCGAAAGACCTCTGCTATCTGCCATCTAAAACCCAACTTCTCCGACAGCTTTAGGCTCTTTTGGTAGTAGAGCAGTGCGAGATTTACATCTTCTTTCATTCTGTAGGCCTCGCCTAGATTGTCATAGAGTATCGCCACTGTCTGCCTGTCGCCAAGTTGATCTGCTATCTCAAGACTGCGTTTGTAGTAACATATTGCATCGTCCAACTTGCCCTTTTCCCAATGAATTATGCCGAGGTTGTTAAAGGCACGGGCAACGCCTCTTCTATCACCCAGACCCTGGGCTATCTCAAGACTTCTGTTGTAGTTCTCTTTCGCCTTTTCAAATGCGCCTTTCTTCCAGTGTATCACACCGATGTTGTTGTAGAGCTTGGCCAACTCCAAAGGCTCTTTTCCTTCCTTTAAAATGTCCAGGCTCTTGTTGTTCAGGTAGAGTGCCTCGTCCAATGCACCTTTTCGGTAATGGATGGCAGCTATCTTGTAGTACGCCTGCGCGATTCCCCTTGCATCTTCCAGTTCATTGGCAGCCTTTAGGCTTCTCTCGTGCAATGTCATTGCCTTATCCCACTCGCCAAACGTTGTCAAAACATCGCCTTCCATGGTCAGCAGGGTCATGAGATCGTTTGGGGCAATATTCTCCCAAGAGATCGGGGCCAGTATCTCCAGGAACTCCTCCAGATATCCCCTGTTGATGAGATGCTCTCCGTACTGTACAGCCAGTTCAACTGCTTTTGCCTGGTTTTGTGCCTTGATGTGATGGTACTGTGCCTCTATTAAAGCAAGATCATCGGCTTCATCCTCGAAGTATTCCGCGACTTTCAGATGGTAGGCCATCTTCAACTCAGGACTCAAACGCCGGTAAAAGAATTCTCTGATCACATCGTGAACATCGTAAAGCGAATCCGGAGCCGTAAGCAGCGACATTTCAACCAGATCATCTATGGTCTCGTGAGTTATCTCCTCCTTGGTTTCATCCTTGGGAATGGACAGATAGGCCTCGGAATGAACCGGGTAACGGAAAACAGAGGCGAATCTGAGCAAACGCTTCTCCTTATCGCCCAGCCTTTTGAGGACTTCCTCAGAAAGGAACTGCTCTATGTTCCTCTTTCCAATCTCGCCCTTCGTGAGCTCCACCAGTTCCAGACTCAAAGGATGGCCCTTCGTGCTCTCATAGATGGCATCGAGATGCTCTGCATCGATTTTTCTCAGTTTCAAAAGCTCGAGGCTGGAGGGCTTGTCGAGGCCGTGAAGTTGTAGCTCCATAACGAGCTTGCTCACTATTACCTCTCTTCTGTCGTAGAATTTCGGGATTTCTCTGCCGAGCAGCACCAGCTTAATGCCCTTTAAACCGTCCAGAACCTCGATTAAAGCCTCGAATAGGTCCAATATCTGCTGGTTCGCCCTGTGAAAATCGTCGAACACCAGTAAAGCCTGCATATCGCCAAGCTGTGTCTTTAGCAAGGCCTGAACATCTCCAATATCCAGGACCCTGTTCTCTTCGAGATGGAACTTTAAGGCATCCTTTCCCTCTTGGATGAGGAACTCTGAAAGATGGGTCAAAAGGTTCCTCAGAGTGCTCCAATTATGGAACTTGTACCAGAATATCCGCCTTTCTTTCTCGTCGCTGGCAACTTTCGCCAAGAGCGTGGTCTTGCCTATTCCCGCTATCCCTTTCACAGCCAGTATCTTCATCTCCTTGGATCTCAGCCATTGGCTGATACCTTCGAGCTCGCTCTCCCTTCCGAAGAAGTACCTGGGTTTTGGATGAACCTGTGGAAAGTCGATGTGCGCGCTGGGCTTTAAAAGTAGATCGAGAACGCCATCCTCAGAAACGGCATCAAGCAACTCCATTACGGAGAGTTTCCTTTTGGTCATCCGTGTCATATCGCCCAACTTCACTTCCTTCTCCCCTTCCTCATCCCTTAGAACCACCTTTATTTCCTTGACTTGACTGCACAACTTTTCTGCCTCTGCCTTGCCCTCTATGGTGAGGAAGTAAGCCTTTCTCCTCCTCGCCTCGTCTTTCACATGGGAGAGTTTTTCGGCTGCAAGACCCTTCTCGATGAGTTCCCTGGTGGCTGAGGAGACATAGCTTCGCCTCACCAAAACCACCTCTGCTATCCCGTCCTGAGTCAGCGAGTATGGTACCTCGAACATGTCCTCGTATTTGGCCCGCTCTAAAAGGTGAAGCAGTATCTTCTCTTGGACCGTTAGGTGAGGTTTAGAAGGCATGTCCAACCCCGGGATGGTTTCTATATATAAACATAATGGGCTTGGCCATTAAAAAACATACGCATAAAGAGTTAATGTTTTGGGTGCCCATTATGAAAATTCGGCCTTTTTGGTGCAATATGAAAACGAGGCTGGTTCTTCAACCAGTAAACAACGAGGTAGGCAATTGACACAGGGACTGTTAAAAGAAGAACAAACGGTCCGAGAAGATGAAAGAGTACGATATATATTGCAGTGGACGATTCTATTATATGATAAATCATCAAAAACATGTTGAAAGCACTCAGGCTACAACCCACATAAACCAGGACATCCAACTGCTGATATGGATTTTTCACAATGCTTAGAAATTTGAGAAGAAAACCAATGAAAAGTGCCCCACTCCCCAAGTACATCAAGAATATCCAAATCGGTAACATAAACATTGTAGAAGAGCCTGATGAGTCGTCACGTTCCTCTTCATAATATGATACTATATAGGGGCCTTCCACCGTTGATATCAATATAAAAAACGAGATAATGGAGATGATCCCAAAAAGTATAAA
>JAZGAR010000120.1:0-6423 GCA_036475875.1 Thermoplasmata archaeon | reverse complement strand
AGGTACATTATGAGCCTTCACAGGGCATAACCAATATCTCTATAGGTGTGGCACTTTCGAAATCAAGCGGGACTGTCTTCGCGGATGATATCAGATTCTACGAAATAAAGCCGCATAATGATTGGATTCCAGGTGCGTTGGCAGAGACATATGTATCCACAGGCGGTAGAAGCTTCAACTATCCCACCAATTACGGCCAATCCTTGGTCGCGGATCTTATTAGGGACGGTGTAACAGGTGTCAAAGGCTATGTTTACGAGCCTTATCTTTCTGCCTGCGCGCATCCGGACATTTTGTTCGATGCCTACACACAGGGGTTTTACTCCGGGGAAAGCTACTATATGGCATCCGGTTATCTCGGCTGGATGGACTGCGTGGTAGGTGATCCAAAAGTCTCGCCTTACGACCTTGATATAGTGCCCGATTTGTCAGTAGTTCCTCAAGACATCTCGTTCTCGGACAACTCACCGCTGGAGGGGGAGGTTATCAACATCATGGCCAATATCCAAAATCTTGGCCTAGCCCCTGTTTCCAATGCCGACGTGAGTTTCTACGTGGGGGATCCTTTCGGCGGGGGAATTTATTTGGGAAGCAACGCGTTAGACATCGATGGCTCAGGTTCGAATTCAACCTCGTTGAGCTGGAACACCACGGGATATATAGGTGATTACAATATCACTCTCGTCGTT
This sequence comes from Thermoplasmata archaeon, assembly GCA_036475875.1. Taxonomy (GTDB): domain Archaea; phylum Thermoplasmatota; class Thermoplasmata. The sequence continues at coordinate 5,734 of JAZGAR010000120.1, read as the reverse complement.
GACCCGAACGATATGTACTATGAATTGAACGAGGGCAACAACATGGCCAACACGAGCATAACTGTGAGATCATATCCTATCGCCGATGCAGGTCTAGATAGCGTTGTGGATGAGGATGCACTACCTATTTTTAATGGCTCAGACTCCACCGACAAGACTGGCATAGCGAATTACACTTGGAACTTTGGAGATGGGAGTTTCGGCTACGGTGTGACACCTAGCCACACCTACACCTCTTTAGGTTTCTATGTGATCGTGCTCAACGTGACTAATGTCCATGGATATTGGGATTTGGACACCATAAATATCACCGTCAACAACGTTGTTCCTTCGGCCGAGGCCGGTGAAGATAAAACTGGCTTCGAAGGGCAACCCTTGAACTTCAACGCCTCAGGCTCCACAGACACGCCTTCTGATATCGACTCCCTCAATTATACCTGGAATTTCGGTGACGGATACCTTGGATATGGTATCAATATCACGCATGTATACCAGGACAATGGCACCTATATAGTCAACTTAGTTGTAAGGGATGATGATTTTGCATTTGGCATCGATATATTAAATGTTACATTGAACAATTCTCCACCTTTTATAATCCCTGTACCTTTGCAAATCATCCAAGAAGATTCACCCTTCAATCTAACTATCAACGCCAGTGATGTCAGTGGGGACACCATCACATTTTTAGACAACTCCAGCTTGTTCGAAATCGATCCAATTACAGGGAGGATCTCCTTCACTCCAAGAAACGAGGATGTCGGGGTTCATACCATCAACATCACAGCCATAGATGAGGACGGAGGTGTAAGTTTCATGGAATTCAATATGACCGTGGAAAACACAAATGATCCGCCCCTCATAATTTCATCACCAATAACTGAAGCTGTCGAAGAAACCCTTTATCAATACGATGTTATGGTGGAGGATGAAGACATGCTGGTATCACCTCTTGAGGTTATAACCTATTCTTTTGATTCGGCCCCAGCAGGCATGGAAATCGACTCCCAAGGAAGGATAACCTGGATACCAACTGATTTTCAAGCTTCACAGATATTCAATGTCATCGTTAACGTCTCAGATGGCCAGGCATACGATTTACAGGTATTCGGCATAACTGTAACAAACATAAACGATGAACCTGTTATCATATCCACGCCCATAATATCTGCTGTTGAGGATACATATTACACCTACGATGTGAATGCGAGTGATGTGGATATAGGAGATGTGTTGACTTATAAACTTGACATGTCACCTCAGGGTATGATCATAGATGAGAGTAGCGGAGTGATCTCATGGCTTCCTACAAACGACTTTGTTGGTAATAATGAGGTAATAGTCAATGTCACAGATTCTTCTAGTGCTTACGATACACAGGAATTTACTATCCTGGTTAGCAATACCAACGATGCGCCAGAACTTGAGCCCATTGGCGACTTGGAGGCTACTGAAGATCTGCCATTCTATTATCAGGTCGTGGCGACGGATGTTGATTCATACGATGTACTGAGCTTCTATGATAATTCGGAGTTGTTCGAAATAGACAAAAATACGGGAATAATCTCCTTCACGCCCCCCAACGATGATGTTAGAACTTATACCTTGAAAATCACGGTGAAGGACAATGAAGGTGCAACTGACAGCGAAACTATAATCTTCACAGTTTTAAACATGAACGATCCTCCCGCACTGGATTTCATTAGCGATTATCTACTTATAGAGGATACACCCTTCACATTTGTCGTCACTGCCTCGGATATCGATGCAGGGGATTCTATAACATTCTTGGATAATTCAACGCTTTTCGATATCGATGGTTATACAGGTGAAATATCCTTTACACCTACAAATGAAGATGTTGGTGTACATTTTGTAAACATCTCTGTTCTAGATGAGAATGGAGGCATGAATTACCAAACTGTTACCTTCATCATCGTCAACGTGAACGACCCTCCTTCCATTGATGAGGACGATGTTTTAATTCTATCTGATGTTGTAAGTTTACCTGTTGGCGAGACTTTTACCTACCAAATAAATGCATTCGACGAAGATACTGAGGATACACTCACTTTCAGCGATGATACAGATATGTTCGATATAGACCCAACCACTGGTGAGATAGCCTTCACACCTGAGAAAAAAGATGTTGGCATGCATACTGTGAAAATCACAGTAACGGATGAGGATGGAGATAGCGATTACATGACCGTTACATTTGAGGTGGTTGGGGAGGAGGAAGATGAAGGCCTTGAATTGATATGGCTTTGGTTTGTATTGGTATTGGCGATGGCCATAATCATCGTTCTCGTCATATATCTGGGCTGGAAAAGAAAAAAGGCTCCGCCCGGTGAAGAGACAGTTTTATTTCAAGAGGTAGTGGAGGTGTATAAGGAGGAGATAGAAGGGGCGAAAACAGGGAATTTCCCACCACCGCCACCGCCTTCCTAATCCCTCTACTTCTTCACCCCAATATATCGATCACATGGATCTCTGTGGTATTAAGGAAATTAAAACCATAGTAAAGAGGATCTTCTGATATTAGTGTAGGCTCTGCATCTGCAGGCAAACCCCCCATGTACAAGGCTCCTGCGGCATCTGCAGAGAGCCAATAATCCTCCCCGTCCTTAAAGATCACGAAATTCGGCTCCGTACCGTAATAAATCTCTATCGCGCTAAGAATTTCACTTTTTGCAGATTCGTCACCTATGTAGAGCGCGGAGAAGGCATGGGTTTTTGTGAGGTGCACCCTTGTGGTGCCTCCAATCGCTCCCATCATTGACGAAAAGAGTATAGAGAAGTCCTCGCAATCCCCTCCACCTTTATCTATGGTCTCGCTGCAATATGCCCAATAATCCCTTCCCACTGGATCCGAAATGTAGGTAAGATCATACAACATGAAATCGAATATCGCTAGGACTTGATAGATATTGTAATCGCCAGGGTATGGCTTTATCAAATTGGAAACAAGGCTTTTAACGTTAACATCATCAAATTCCACTTTAGCCTTCAGTTTATCGTGATAATATTTGTAGTTGTGGATGATCTTGATGTCCTCAACCTCTTCCAAAGGCGTTACATATAACAATTTATCCTTGCTATGCACCGTGCCGTTGTCGTACCAACTTTCTATGTTGTATTGTTCGAACAGCTCGTTGTCCTTCACAAGAAGAGAAATTATAACATGATAACTGTAATTTCCTATGGTATCGGGTGCGCTAAAATACACCAGGCCCAGCTTCGCTTCCTCTCCAATTGGTATCGAGATATTTTGTTCCTCATATATCCATTCTGAAGGAAACGACCAGTTCACCACTAGGCCATATCTATAGACAAATATATCGTTTGCGCCTGTATTCTCAACACTTATGCGGATGAATCCTCCCCAAAGTGCATATATCTCTCCCATAGCCCAACTCAGATTGTAGGCAAAACCTGGTGGAAGCTGGGATTCATTAACCCCGGGTCTATCGATTACCGAATGAGGTGGATATGATGGCACTAAAGGAGCAACAAGATCGGTCTCTTCAAACCCCTCTGCATACTCCTTTTCTTCCGAAAACCATGTACATCCCGATAAACCCTGAGTGACCAACAATCCCAACAATAATACTACAAAAAATCTTCTGCTCATGCAATCTTCAACGGGGTAATATACGGATTTTATTAAATAAAGCTTTTCATAAGAATATCATGGATTATACCTGGCAAAAAACATAAATTTATCAATACGGTGAAAAAATTGCATATTTAGAAATATTCCGAAAAATATTTAAAACAACAGGGACATACTTTTTCATGAGAGGAGTAGCGTATCAAGACCATTCGGAATTTGGCACGCATACTTAGAAAGCTGTGCTCCGAACTTACAAATCTGGGATGGCAGCGCGCCAGGAAGTAAAACCGGTGTCAATTGACACCGGGGAATTGCCTGCTCCTCTCACCTTGGTTTTACGAATTATGAAGAAACGCCCTTCGATTTTACAGACAAATAAAAATAACGCTTAAAAACCGTTAACGTTGGCATGAATTTTGCGCTATTCCTTTAATACCTCAATACCGAGGGATTTAAAAGCCTTTTCCACATTCTCGCCCGTTTTGGCGCTGGAAGGGTAAGCGATTGATTTTTCGTACTTCGATATATGCGCCTTGAACTCCTCCTGACTGAATTCCGCTTTATCATTAAGATCGATTTTATTAGCGAGGAACACCAATGGTGTGCCGCCTGTAACACTGAAAGCCGATTCAATCCAGCCATCAAGATCCTTCAGTGATCGTTTGTTTGTGACATCACATACTGCTATCAATCCTTGGGCACCATAGAAATAAGCCTCCTGTAGCAACTGTCTGAACCCCTTCTGGCCCATGATATCCCATACCAGCATGGTCACTTTACATTCCTCGTTCTTTACAGGATGCTTAATCTTTATCTCTTTCTTGGAAATCTTTGTCCCTATAGTGGAGATATATGCATCATCGAACTCGTCGAAAACGTATCTTTTGATCAGACTTGATTTTCCAACTGAACCCTCACCAACCAAGCATATCTTCAACTTGATTTCATTTTTATCTAGCATGACACCTCTTCCTATTGGTTATTACTCCCTTTTTTCTGTTAATGAGTTGTATAGTTCTAATCATTAATAAAACCTTCCAACAGAAGGTTTATTTTTATAGATACAAAATTACTATTTTTGATCCTTTTTTTGCGGATAATATTAAGGTGCTAAGTATCTATAATGCTCTGAATATTTACGTTATTCCGAAATATTGGCGTCAATCAAGCTATCATAGTACATTACACCACAATCTATTTAGGTAAGAGAAACCTTTTAAGTTGTCTGTTATCGTTACCTAGGCGTGCGAGAAAGTTGGAGATGATCAAATGCCTAAGAAAAAGAAAAAAAAGGACAAAAAGGCTCCGAGTGACAAAGACCAGCAATCATCTAAACCAGAGGAAGTCGAATTGAGCCCAGAAGAGGAAATTAAGGCCTATGTGACCGCATATATCGATTCCTATATGGATTATGTGGAGGAGTTGAACCTCGATCAAGAGGATTTCCCTTTGTTCTACACCTATTATCCTTTCGATGTTACGGGATATGTTTTAACGGATGATACAACCTGCATCCTATTTAGAGGCCTCGCCGCCGCGACTTTAATCGATATTAAAAAGGCTGAGTTTGAAGAGGTCGATAAAGAGATAGCAAACAAGAAATACGATCATATATGCTGCTATCCTACTTCGCAATTGTATACAAAGGAAGAGGCTGTAAAACAGGCCAGAAAGGATGTCGAGAAGGATATTGAGCAAACGAGGCTCCTAAAAAACGAAGATGCCGAGAGGGCGGCTAGGGATAATACCCTTAAATCGATCAGACTGCTGACTACTGTTGTACCTTGGGCCACCGCCAGAAAAACTGAAAAAGAAGAGATGCAAACTCCCCTTCAAACCGGGGCAACGAAGTTCGATCCAGAGGATTTGAGAAGAAAAGAGGGCGAGAATTTTTCGAGTTATTCCAAGAGATTGAAGAATTTAGAAGGGGATTTATTTGAAGGCAAAAAAGGGGAATTAACACCCACTGGGCCAGAAGATGCGAAAGGACCTCCCCCACCTGGCAAAGTCTCCGTTCCAAAAGCAACGGCGGTTCCAACCATGATTCCCATCCCTTCCGCAGGACCACCCACCAATATCAGTATCGAAATCAAACAACCAGAAGTAACCGGGAAAGGC
>JAZGAR010000119.1:0-6330 GCA_036475875.1 Thermoplasmata archaeon | reverse complement strand
AAACGGGACAAGGCAATGGGCGCTGCAGATATGCCTGCCTATCTCGAAGAAATCGAGCAGATACTTCTCGTCAAGGTTGATGACGATGTTTCAAGATACGGCGTCAAGATAATGAAACTTACTGGCCTGAACATAAACCTGCCAGAGGAGGTTCAGAAGGCTGTTGATATGAGGGGTGCAATGGGAATTCTCGGCACTGACTATATGAGGTATCAGGCCGGAAAGGCCATGGTTGGCGCGACAGAGGGAGGCGGGGGAGGAGGAGGTGGTGCAGGTGGCACCGCAGCAGCAGGTATGGGCCTTGGAGTTGGCGCAGGTTTGGGTATGATGATGCCCCAGATGATACAGCAAGGCGCGCGAGCACCTCAGGCGACGATCAACTGCCCAAAATGCAATGCCAGCATTCCTCCGAATTCGAAATTCTGTCCCAGCTGCGGTGAGAAAATTGGTGGCGGGATAAACTGTCCAAAGTGCAAGGCCGAAATGCCGGCAGGCTCAAAATTCTGTCCGAGCTGCGGAGCCAAGACGCAGAGTCAATGTCCAAAATGCAATGCGGATATTCCAGCAGGAACGAAGTTCTGTCCCGGATGCGGGGAGAAGGTTGGGGATTAGAGGGACATTTTTTTTACTTTACCGTGCACTGAGTCTCAGTCTATCTAAAAGAGTTCTTTGATAGGAAGTAGTAAAATTAAAACCGTGCAAGGACACAACTCTGGAACCTCGGGCCAGATGAAGTTCTAAATATGCTTGTAGATGTTCCCGCCCAGGTTGCCGGAAGCCTTTATCTCCTCTTCGATCTGTTTCAATTGCAGAATTCTTTTGAATGTGGGGGGATGCGTGGAGGATAACTCGTTCCAGCTATTCCATCTACTTTTCGCCTCGGCCTCCATGGCCTTTTCAAGCTCGTATTCGTCAAGGACACCATCACCATCCAAGTCATATTGATGGCGTTTCTTCATGATGTTGGAAATCTCCATCTTCGCTGAGACAGGATCGCCGATGTAGAAAGCCCTTGCTCCTGTGCTCTCCTTCTTCGATAAAGAAAGGCCATATGTTATCTTTGTCAAGGCCGAGCTCAACCCGTGCGGGTTCATGGTGATGAAGGCTGAGTAGGAATCCGCATAGTATTCTCTGAGCCTTGAGAGCCTTTTCACCAGGATGAAAGTTATGAAGTAAGTGGCAAATGCCAAAGCAGCCAAAGCCAGGAGTAATGCGCCTCCCTCCCTTCTGCTGCCCCTCCCTCCAAAGAAGAACATGTATGCTATCATGGACGCCAATAGAGGTACCGCGCCTGCGATGGTCATTATTATGACGTCCTTGTGCTTCAAATGACCGATCTCATGGCCTAAGACCGCCTTGATCTCATCGTTATTCAGCCTTGTCAATAGGCCGGTATGCACCGCCAGCGTGGCGGAGTTCAAAGTTCTGCCGAAAACGAAGGCGTTCGGTGTTGGATCTTCCACAACAGCCAATCTCGGCATGGGGACGCTGGATTTCTGGCACAGCTCCGTCACCATGTTCTCGTAAAAAGGGTTCTCCCCTTTCTTCAGATACCTCAAGCGAGTGGACCAGGCAACTATACTGGGGCCGATTGCCCATTGGAACAGGATGAACAGAAGCGTAAGGACTATCACCACCACCCAGCCATAGATTCCTGCACCTTGTAAGAGTAAGAGCGCTATGGCTCCGATCAGTATGAAGAGAAACAACCAGACTAGGAACAAAGTTGTGGCCATGCCGCGTTTCAACGCGCCCAAGGATGCCATTATTTGGGTTATCATGTTTTGGTAATAAATAACTTTTCATTCCCGATATAGGTTCCTTCTTTGTTTATCATAAAAGGAAGTATGTTTTACCTGGTTACTAGGATTTGGAAAAGGGACCTAAAAATAAAGAAAACATTTAATAGCTAACAGAACGATTAGAGAATGCTAATAAGGTTGCATTCGAGCATAGGCAGACATAGATTTTGCCTGGTGAGCCATCCTCAAAAAAGATGGAGAAGAGGAGGGATTAGGTTGAGAAAGACCGCAATGATAAGCATCGTATGTTCGGCTCTAATGCTAATCGCTGTTTTCGAATTACCCCTTCCAGCAAAGGCCCAGGAGGGAGAGGATGTGATTCTATATCTTTATGGAGACGACCCTATAAGTAGCGGGGGATATTTCTTAACCGATGCTCCTACCAGCAATGTAGGGGAGTCGAACGATTACGGGCCAAGTGGAGGAGTCGCCCTTTTATATGTTCTAGGAACATGGGAAACAGATCCCCTTCAAAAGGATTTGCATATTAATGGTCAGGTTTCAGTTGCTGTGTGGCTTGAAAATGAAAATCCTCTACCAAGTTTTGTGACTGTATACTGCGATATCTTGATCGATGGAGTGGAAACAGGGCAGAGATTGGAAAGCGATGAAACCATGTTAGGAAATTCTCCGCAGGAATTAGCTTTTACTGGTTATGTGGACGTTTATCTGGACGTTGGGGAGAGGTTTGGGATATACATGACTGTGCGATACAGAGGCTCAGGTTTCACATTTTACTGGGCTCATATGAATTATGATTCTCGAATCACAGCTCCTGCGGATTGGGTTTATTTGGATATCGCTGAGCCTATTATAGATGAAGCTAATGAGGAGGCCACGATTGAGGCAACTGTGATCGATGCTTTGGGTACGGATGAAATAGTGGATTATGACATCGAGATAGATGGTCCTACCATTGCAAGTTCTATTTTAGGGCCGGAGCTGTCCCAGCAGGGCAATGCAATGATAGCTTCTTGGGTTTGGGAGTACGGTGCAGATAACGCTCAAGGCGGTGTAATTTATACTGCCATAGTTACCATCACAGACAATAGCGGCAACGAATGGACAGATACAGAGGACTTTTACGTAGGCGGAGAACCACCGCCTCCTCCAGCGTACAACTGGACGGTTATAGGCCAGATAACCAATTATAATGGTGACGATTTCGGTCATTCGTTAATGATAGACAATGGTGGAACATTCTGGTTGGTTTATACCTCAGAGAGGTCTGGCAACTATGACATTTGGGTCAAAAACTCCACTGATGGCGTTACTTGGAGCACACCTATTCAAGTTACGACTAACGAATCGTATGACGGTTGGGGTAGCTTCATTCAAGATTCTGGAGGAACATACTGGATGGCTTGGTTCTCTGATAGAAGCGGTACTGTACAAATTTGGATGAGCAACTCTTCAGATGGAATTAATTGGGATGAGCCTTATCAAGTTGTGAGCTTGATGGATGAGAATGTTTATCCCTCCCTGATTCAGGATTCAGGTGGAACCTACTGGTTGGCGTGGATGAACTTTGATTGGGATACATGGGACATCTATCTTTATGTGAGCAGTTCCTCAGATGGCCTAACTTGGACGGCTCCAACCCGAGTGACATCAGCCACGTCTGATGAGTGGGAGCCTTCACTAATTCAGGACGACACAGGCATCTACCGCTTGGTTTGGGATACATATAGTGCCGGGTCATGGGAGATTTGGGGGAGCTACTCAAACGACGGCGTCAACTGGAACACACCCATTCAGATCACTTCCAATGGTGGAGACAATTGGTACCCTTCTTTAATTCAAAACGCCTCCGGCGGCTTCGATATTGCTTTCAGCTCATATAAGACAGGGGACTGGGAGATTTGGCGTATCAGTTCTGAAGATGGGCTCAACTGGGGCCACGAAGACCAAGTGACGAATTTAGAAGGTTCTATCGAGTTTGACCCCTCTCTCGTTCAGGATAATGATGAAACGTTTTGGGTAGCTTGGTTTTCAGACGTTACGGGGAATTTTGACATATGGATGAGCAACAAACCTACTAACACACCTCCGCGATTAGAGACTTACAATATTGCAGGCGAGCAAGAAGGGGATATTACATTAGAATACAGACTGATAGATCATGATAACGACCTTTGCGGGATTGAACCCGAGTACAGCACCGACGGGGTAAATTTTCATCCTGCTACGCAAGGAGAAGGAGGAGATGGTACAGCCAATCTAGCTTCCTCCCCATCAGGAATAGTTCATACGTTCGTGTGGGCTTCTGGGATCGATTTGCAGGGTATAGACGATACAACAGTCTATCTCAGGATGATACCATCTGATCTCAGCGCAGTCGGGGAATCAGATACCACTAACGCTTTTCATGTGGACAATAACATGCCTCCTGGTATTGGAATAGATACTGTTTCTGGTGAGCAGTCTGAGGATGTGACTATTTATTATAGGCTGTTCGATGTTGAATCTGACACGCTAAGCATCAATGCTGAGTATAGCCAGGATGGTGAGAATTTCTTCCAGGCTGCAAAGGGAAGTGGAGGAGATCCAACGTCAGGTTTGACTTCTTCACCTGAAGGAACCCAGCATTCCTATGTTTGGGACTCAAAAGTGGATTTGGACGGAATAGATGATGAAACAGTTTATTTTAGAATTACTCCTTCTGATGCTGATATTGGAGGGTCCCTTATCACAGATGCTTTCCAATTGGACAACAACGCTCCTCCTAGGGTGGAAATCGATGCCCTTTCTGGAGAAAAAACCGAAAATGTGATCATTTCTTACATACTGTTCGACGTTGAATCTGACACACTAAACATCATTGCCGAGTTAAGCCAAAATGGACAGAATTTTTCCCAGGCAACAATGGGGGGTGGAGGAGATTTAACATCGGACTTGGCCTCATCACCTGGGGGAACTCAGCATTCCTTTGTTTGGGACTCGAAAGCCGATTTAGATGGAGTGGACGATGAAACAGTGTATTTCAGGATCACCCCATCGGACGATGAACTTGGTGCGACATTTACCACCCACACTTTCCATTTGGACAACAACGAAATACCCGAAGTTGGGATTATTACGCCCACAGGCGTGCAAAGTGGGGAGGTTCTAATCAGTTATACCTTGAAGGATAGGGAGTCGGACACCTCGAATATTTTGGCAGAATACAGCAAGGACGGTGTCAGTTATTTCTCTGCAAAAGAGGGTAACGGCGGGGACGGAAAGACTGCCCTCACAACCGGCCCGAATGGGAAAATCCATACTTTTTCCTGGAATTCCAAATCAGATTTAAAAGATACAGAGCTTTCAACTGTTTACTTTAGAATCACGCCTAACGATAATGACGAAGGTCCATCAGGAACCACCTCGGCCTTCACTGTGGACAATAAAGCTCCAACCATCGTTTCGGGACCGTCGGTTTCCAAGAAGACGGATACCACTGCTACAATCGAATGGGATACTGACGAACCCTGCAACAGCGTGATCAATTACGGTAAATCAACATCCAATGAGTTCGAGGTGAACTCCTCGGCCTTTGTCATTAAACATGTTTTTACAATTACCGGGCTTGAACATGATACCGGCTATCTTTATCGTATTTCATCGTGGGATCGATCGGGTAACGGGCCAGCAGAGAGCTATGAGGTGGTGTTTACAACTGCGAAGCCTGAGAACCACCCCCCCATAGTTTTGGTGATTTCTCCCAAACAGGGAGATAAAGTTAAGGGAGAGATCGAAGTTAGCGGTGAGGTCTTGGATCCTGATTATTGGGACAAAGTCGAGTATGTTGAGTACAGAATCGATGATGGTGAATGGACTCGAACCACAGGCATAAATCAATGGTCCTTTAAAATCGACATGAAGTCCTTGGAGAACGGGGAGCATAGTATTTACATTAGGGCTTATGATGGAGACATTTACTCTCAGGAGGTTAAATTAACCATTGAGGTGAACAATCCAGAGGAGCTGGGATTCTGGGCTTTGTTGATCATAGGGGCAATTATAGTCATAGCCACCGTTATCAAGGTTGCATTCGTCATTTCAAAGGTTAGGAGGCGTCGAGAACAGAAGGCTGGTCTTAAACAGCCCAATTTATATACCCAGACTCCTCCTACCTTTCGGAAGGCCCCAACCCAAGCCTATGAAGTAGAGCCTATGGTGGTTCAGGCATTGAAATGATGAGGCAAATTATTGGTTTAGAACCTAAGAAAACCACTTTTCCCTTCCTTTTTACAGATATCCACGATTTCATCCCTTGCCCAGAAAACCAAATATATAAATACACAGAGGGTTTTATACTGATATCCTATTACCACATATGGTGGAAGTGTTAAAATGAGGAAGCTTGTGAGCGTTACTATAGTGGGCGTGATTATGTCAACTCTAATATTAGGATTGTTTGGCGGGGTTGTGGAGGAAGGGAGGGCAACGGCCACTTATGATTCTGGTACTAATACGATTTATGTGTATGATACCCCAAATACTCTAAGTATAATTGATGCATTTATACCTGATGATATTTTTTGGT
>JAZGAR010000118.1:0-4572 GCA_036475875.1 Thermoplasmata archaeon | reverse complement strand
TAAGACGAAGCCGGCCTTGGTAACTTCCGTACCAGTATTTGTCCCTCTCAGTGAAGTCGTTCCAGTACGTGTAGTAGGGATTGCCCCCCGGATCCCTACCACGATGCCTGTCTCGGGCGTAAATCGTGTCTTCCCATTCACCGCCCGCTTTAAATTCATGGCTCGCACCAAGAAAATTATCCTGGAATCTGGTTATCGAAGCGGAAACTCCATATCTTTTGCGGTAATAATCATCAGCATGAGGGACATTTCCGAATTCTATATCTACGGCATCGTTAAGAACAAAGTAATTCCCTGAAACATCCGCTTGACCTAGATTAGGGTGATGGCGGTTGAGATAATTCCCATGGATATCCAGGAAGGTGTTTTGATTGAGGACCCAGTTAAAGTGATGAGAGGTGGTTAAGATTTTCCCATCAAACACTCTACAGTTACTCCAGGCATCGTCGTTACCCATGTTAAGTGAATGGATAGGTTCGTAAACCGTACTGAAATTGAACATACCCATATACCTTATGCTCGGGGTGATCTGCCAGGTCAGTTTTCCAAAACCCAACCAGTCTTGATGTTGGATGTTGTAGGGGACGAGGTCATTCTCGTGAAAATAAGGGTAGGTTGGGTCGTAGATTTCTTGGATGCGTGTGTGAGCGGTAAAGGGAACGTCTTGAGAAAAATCTATGCGGCGTACGTTGAGGAAGAACCAGATTTTATCCTTCATAATCGGACCGCCAACACTTGCCGAAACATCATAATAACTCGAATATTTTCTGGCCGGAACGACATTAAGAGCCTCTACCTGTTCCTCAGTCCACAAGTCCTCTGCAAGACTTTCTCCTGTGTAGTAACCGCTGAGCATGCCAGAGAACCTGTTTCCACCACTCTTGGTAACGATGTTAATAACAGTCGAATCGGTCAGTCCTACTTCAGCCGGAAGGGCGCCTATCCCGATCTCGATTTCTTGGTATATATCGACATTGAGGTTGGCCCCAACATACATGGTCGTGGGATCATTCATGATGGCCCCATCCAACAGGTAGAGCGTAGACCTCACTGTTCCTCCTAGAATAGAAGACATTCTGGTGTATTCTCTACCCGATTCAGCTTCTATGGCCCCGGGGAGGGCTTGCTGGATTCCATACAGGTCTCTTGCATAGGGGATACTCAACAGAAAATCTTCGTCATAGTGGACACTCACTTTTGAGGATTCAATATCGATAACTGGCGCTTCAGCCGTGACTGTGATTTCTTCTTCAAGGGTTGCGACTATCAATCTAACTTTGCAATCAGTCGTTTTACCCACGTTACAGATTAGACCAGTTCTGACATAGGATCTAAAGCCAGGTAATTCTACCTTCGCTTCATACTCTCCAGGAGGCAGAGCTGGGAAGCGGAATCTTCCCGCCTCACCAGTCACATAGCTTAAAGTCCCCATAAGAGCAGGCCCAGAAATAGTGACGGTAGCGCCTGGAAGCGGCACTCCTTGTTCATCTAAGACGAGGCCGCTGATCGATCCAGTCTGTCTGCTTTGAGCAAAGCCTATCGCAGTTAGACTGAGAGCCAAAACCACAATCACGGAGAGGTTAAAGATTTTTTTAGGCATTGTCATCTCCTTTCATTCAATTCCTTTTCCATGGAGTATCCTTGTCGTGCGATACTCCGCTTGTTAGTCCCTTTTGGTTTTTTCCCTTTTTCTATTTTCACCTCCTTTCTATCGTTCGATAGATATTCTTCTAACCCTTCTTTGAAAAGAGAAGTCTGAAGAAGGGAGCCCCAATGTTTCGCGATGAGTTTTTTGAGGCGCTTTTTATCCTTATTTCTTATAGCTTCGATTATGTCTTTGTGTTCTTCCAAGGAGCGTTTGAGTGCTCCAGGTTTCTTGAAGGCATAAAGGCGGGCATAATTATACCTGAGCATCTGGTTGTTGATGAATTGGAGGGTCGATTCAAGAAATCTGTTGGGGATGCATTCCCAAATTTTTTTATGGAAGTCTTGGTTTATGGCCATGAACTTTTCTATAGAATCATCATGGCAGGAACTTTCCAATTCTTCAGCTAGGTTTTCCAGTTCCTCCATAGTTTCTGGACCGATACAGTCGATAGCAGAACTGGCACCCACAGAGTCTAGGAGGCTCAGGACTTGGAAAATCTCTGTTAACTCCTCGTAAGAGGCCTCTCTGACGAGAGCTTCGCGATGAGAATTGATCATTACGAAACCCTCAGCACCCAATTTCAGGACAGCCTCTCTCACCGGAGTCGTGCTGACATCAAAAAGTTTAGCGATTTCCTTGTCTTTTATCTTCTGGTTAGCCTTAAGTGTGTTGTTGATGATGGATTCTTTAAGGTAGTTATAGATGGACTGGCTGAGAGTTTTTGGAATGTTGTTAGGTGGTAAGTCTTTCATTCCTCTTCAATTTCACATTTTATAATATATAAAACACATTTTATAATATATAAATTTAAGAGCAAAAATCGTGCCAAAATTCATTTTTTTATAACTTATTTGTTTTCTTAGTTTTAGGTTTTTCTATTCATTAAAAAAAGGGAGAAAATTCCAAAAAATTGAATTTCCCTTCAATTTTTTGGATTCTTATCGGCGTTAATGACCCGATGTATCTCTGAAAAATAAAGTATTTACCTTGGGAAGAAAGCATCTCTAAATCCGTGATTGAGGTGTTGTTAAATGATGCCTTTAAATGCGAGGCCCAATCCATCTTCGCTGAAGACCCCCCCCACCCTCCACCATGCGGCTCAGACAGACAGGACCTCGCCTTCATTACTTCACTTGTTCTTGTATCAAGGAAATGAAGATGCTTACCCTTGGGAAAACGTATTTGCTTTTTAATACCTGTTTCTGTACAATTTTTTGTCTTTGACTTGACGACGGTAAGATGAAGGAGAAAAGAAAAGACATCAGCCTGGTAATTGCGCTGATTCCCGTTGTTTTTCTCGTCATAGCCTTAGCCTTTATCATTGTCGTCTTCAAGCAGTCCCCTCATATTCCGTTGATAGCCGCGGCTGCTGTGGCTGCCTTGGTGGCAACGGCCCACAGGCATCCCTGGAGAGAGATCCAGGAGGGGATGGTCCATGGCATCACCCTTGCCATGGGAGCCATCTTGATCTTGATGGTCGTCGGGACCATGATCGGCACCTGGATGATGGGAGGGATTGTCCCCTCCATGATTTTCTATGGGTTGAAGGTTCTCTCTCCTGCCGTTTTTCTCGTGGCCACACTCATCATCTGTTCCATAGTATCGCTGGGAACGGGCTCTTCCTGGTCGACGGCTGGAACTGTAGGAGTGGCCCTCATCGGTGTGGGGCAAGGACTGGGAATCCCGGTTTCCATGATCGCCGGTGCCATCGTTTCCGGAGCTTATTTTGGCGATAAAATGTCACCCCTATCTGATACGACCAATCTTGCGCCAGCTGTGGCCGGGACCGACCTGTTCTCTCACATCAGGCATATGGTCTACACCACAGCGCCAGGATACGTTCTCTCGATCGTTCTCTTCGGACTATTAGGATTGAAGTTTTCGGGAGGAGTTTTGAGGACTCAGAATATCGAGACCATTCTCTCTACCGTGAAAGCCAATTTCTCTATCCATCCGCTCCTTCTTCTTCCTCCTCTCCTGGTCATCGTTATGGTGGTCAAGAAAGTGCCCCCCCTGCCAGCTTTATTAGGGGGAGCAGCCATGGGAGGGATTTTTGCCATGGTGACGCAATCGAGGTCTCTGGCTGATGTCATCCAAGCGGCTCACTCTGGTTTTGTCTCTCAGACAGGGGTCGGTTTGGTGGATGACCTGCTCTCCAGAGGCGGATTGATGGGCATGATGGAGACAGTGGCACTTATCATCTGTGCCCTTTCTTTTGGGGGGATAATGGAGAAGACAGGCATGCTCGAGGTTTTGGCCAAGGCGCTTCTCAAACGCGTAAGGAGGACAGGATCATTAGTGGCCACGACGATATTGAGCTGTATCGGGATGAATGCCGTTGCCTCAGACCAGTATATGGCCATCGTTATTCCGGGCAGGATGTATAAGAATGCCTTTGATGCCAGGAAACTTCATCCGAAAAATCTTTCTCGCTGCCTGGAAGACGCGGGAACTCTCTCATCACCGCTCATTCCCTGGAATAGCTGCGGCGCTTTCATGCATGCGACCCTTGGGGTGAATCCCCTCCTCTATATCCCTTACGCCTTCCTGAACCTTTCCAATCCCGTTGTCTCCATCTTCTACGGCTACACGGGTATCACGATGGAAAAAGTCGATGAGGAAAAGGATGAAGACAAGAAAAGGCAAGGAAGGCAAGAAGAGCAAGATTCAATAACTAACGATTGAGTCGCTGACTATGTTTGCACCTTTTTTTCTTCCTTTGATAGCATCACAAATTCCTTGACAACATCTACGAATACCAGCATTCTGGATGATGTGCCGGGAGGATTGAGATACCATCCAAGCTATTGTGTCGTACAGGTTAATAACGTTTTCAATAATCCGATAGAAGAGGGCAAAGACCGGTGGGTTGCTTTCCCCCGACCCCAGGTGATCTTTCAGTACTACGACGGATTAACTGGGGA
>JAZGAR010000117.1:0-2667 GCA_036475875.1 Thermoplasmata archaeon | reverse complement strand
ACAGAGGCTGAGAGATCATATCTCTCCGGACTCGGCTGACCCCGATGTCATCAGGAAAGCAGTAGATCTGGATTCTATTCTTATTTCGCTAAACGGGGACTTCGCTGACATTGTTACTTATCCTCCTGCAAACTATAAGGGAATTATTGCACTCCAGGTCAGGAACCATCCTGAAATCATTCCACAGATCATGGAAAGGTTGAAAGAGTATTTGTCTGTCCACCCGGATATGAATCACTACAAAGGAAAGTTATTCCTGGTGGAATCTCATAGAATCCGAGTTCGGTAATAAACTTCTACCCTCTCCATAGAACAACTATGATAGGGCTTACTCAGCCTCAAATGATGATCCTCTGTTCTGCAGTGGGCATACTCCGATAGATCCCCCTGCTGGATGGCCTGCATTTAGCCAGGCAATTCGCTTTATGAGGAAACCCTTCTTTGAAGTATTATCCGGCTATGCAGCCTTTAACATAAACCATGGTAAACTACAAATTGAATTAAGGTAATTACCCAATATCTTGCGGTGTATTGAGATACATCTGATTCTCCATTTTTCAGAAATCCACTATTTTTTTAACAATTAAGATTATTGAATATTTTCCTTGACATCATCACTAACATAAGTGATACTAATTTCATGAACTATCCAGGAGGAAAAGGAGGAGTATACCAGAGGCTGATTAATCTCATGCCGCCCCATAATGTCTATATAGAAACCCATTTAGGTGGTGGAGCAGTTATGCGTAACAAGCGCCCGGCAAATCGCAATATTGGGATAGAAATTGACCCTGAAGTACTCCGGATGTGGAATACTGCCGATCAAACAGATTTTGAGTTGATTCATGGAGATGCAGTCACTTTTTTAACAGGCTATCAATTCACAGGCAGAGAGCTGGTCTATTGCGATCCACCGTATCTAAGGGAGACAAGGAAAAAATACTATCCGCTATATAAATACGAATATACCTATGAACAACATATCGAGCTTTTGAAAATTATAAAGTCCCTCTCCTGTATGGTCATGATATCCGGTTACGAGTCAACATTATATACAGAGTCATTAGAAGGCTGGCACACGTATTCTTTTCAGGCTGCCTGTCATCATGGTATAGCTGCTGAATATATATGGATGAACTATCCTCCCCCTGTAGAATTGCACGATTATCGTTACTTGGGTGATACTTTTCGAGAACGTGAACGTATAAAGAAGAAATCAAAAAGATGGGCAGCAAAACTTATACCAATGCCGGTTTTAGAACGTCAGGCTTTACTATCTTTAATACACGCCACCTGCAAGCAATAGTAATTTCAAAAACGTCTTGCAGCATGGGTCTTATAAGGAGTCGAAAGATAGATGTCATTTGAAGAGATAAAGGATAAATCGCTTGAATTATTGGCTAAGCTGCCCTTTTCAAAACTCAAGGAAGTCTTAAAGAGTCTTTTGAATTATATTGAGGATTTAAGGGTAGAGAATGAGAAATCAAAAGCTGAAGCCCAGAGGTTGAAAGATGAGATCAACAGGCTTAAAGGAGAGAAGGGTAAGCCGGACATAAAACCTTCCGTAAAACCGGAGGAGTCGGATAAAGAGAAGGAGAAGGACGATTCAGGCAGTTTTGGAAAGAGAAAGGGTAAGTCTTCAAAGAAGGATAAAACAATAAGGTCCTTCCGGGTTTAGAGTGGGTACCCCCAACATATAGTGGTAGAAGTAGGAAGGGGTTACTAGGGGGAATCTCTGGGTAAAATGATCATTTTGTGGGTCGAAAGAAACTTGTGGAACTGTGGAAAACCGCTCTCTCTGCCTATTGGAAAAGTATTGAAAAATAAGAAACCATTTTCCAACATTTTTCCAACAGGCTACGAAAGCATGAGCGGTTTTCCACAGTTCCACAAGTTCGGCTGCTAGTTTTTTTTATAGACACGCAAAAAAATAAAAATTATTATATTCTTGACCAACCTATTTGAAAGGAGGTCGGGATGCAAGATACGGAGTTGTATACGGCGTTGTTGGGGTTGCGAGATCCCTGGCGGGTACGGGAGGTAAAGTTGGACTTGGCCGCTGACCGTGTAGACGTATGGGTGGAGGAAGCGTCTGGAGCGGCGTGGGGTTGTCCTACGTGTGGGAAGGAGGCACCGATTTACGATCACGTGGAGGAGCGTGTGTGGAGGCATCTGAACACGTGCCAGTGTCAGACCTACCTGCACGCCCGCTTGCCGCGTACGCAGTGTTCGGATCACGGGGTGCGTCAAGTTCTGGCGCCGTGGTCGGAGTCCGGATCGCATTTTACCTTGCAATGTGAGAGTTGGTTGATCAACACGTTGAAGGAGTGTGATGTGACCGGGGTTACGCGTCTTACGGGAACGACTTGGGACGAGGTTTGGAAGATGGTGGACAAAGCGGTGGCTCGGGGGTTGGCACGCAAGGAGCGGCAGATCCCAGAGTACCTTAGCATCGATGAGAAGGCGTTTGCCAAACGGCACAGTTATGAGACTTTGGTTTGTGACCTGAAGCGGGGCACGGTAGAGTATGTTGTAGATAATAGAAAGCAAGAGAGTTTGGAGAGCTATTACCGCCAGTTTACAGTCAAGGAGTTGGCAGAGGTGAAAGCTGTGGCCATGGACATGTGGGACCCATACATCTCGGCTACCCGAGCCTACATCCCGGGG
>JAZGAR010000116.1:0-6091 GCA_036475875.1 Thermoplasmata archaeon | reverse complement strand
CACCTAACCATCAGGTCTGGAAAATCTTCACCTTCGATTAAGACATCCCTTGTAGCTATTTTCTTACTGATATCCCCTTTGACCATAAGATCGGTCATGGCCTGGGCAGCAAGGATAAAAAGGCTCTCTACATCAGGGCCTTTAACGATTATCCCCAGATCGGCTGTATGGTCAATAATCTGATAGGTCACGGGGGTGGAATTCATAATCTTTCAATCCAAAGGGATATAAGATCAGCCTTAGAAATATACCTCTTCAACAAGAAAAAGTCAAAATAAGACTAACAGAATCTTCTGATTGGAAGATCTAAGCTGCTTGTGGAAGCCTTAGGATTGCAATTTGTAGACAACTAAGAAACTAACAGATTTCCAAGTTGGGTGCCACTTAAAAAATTATTGACATATAGCTATCTGGTGTATTAGAATGGTGTATATCTTTGGTGATAAAGGAGTTGATATGAGAATGAGCGTAACTTTAGATGAGAAGCTTTTGGAAGAAGCCCTCGAGGTATCAGACAAAAGGGTGAAGAGAGAGCTCATAGAAGAGGCATTAAAAGAATTTATCAGAAAAAAGAGAAGGGATGAGGCTATCAGACATGCTGGGACTATCCAAATTGAGATGAGCCTTGAGGAGCTTTTAAGAATGAGGGGAGAGGGTTGATATTAATAGACAGTTCAGTGTGGATTTATTACTACCGCCCAACTGGTCCAGAAAAGATTAAAGAAACCATAAAAGAGGCAATCGCTTCGGATCTCGTGGCTATTAATGGAATTATTTTGGTTGAGATCTTAAGTGGTATATCCAAAAAAGAGGATTTCAAAAAAGTAAGCTCAGACTTTAAAGGATTTCACCTCCTACCCTTGAATGAGGAAATTTTTATGGAGGCATCGGCATTAGGCTCCTCCCTTAGAAGAAAAGGTATCACAATTCCTGCTACAGACCTTATCATAGCCTCTTCAGCTCTAAAAGCAGAGTGCAGTCTCTGCCACATTGATTTTCATTTTGACACCATAGCCACTCATGTTTCGTTAAAAGCCACTAATTTTAAGAAGTTTATTGACTGAAGCCCTATTTTTGGGCTGGGAAGGCCAGCTCTAAAAAAGAACGACCAGTAGAGACTTCATTGGTTTCGCTTTCGACCTGAATTTGAGCCAAAACCAGCATTTCTCGGCGGGAGATAGTGCGCTTTCAAAAAATAGCCACAAAAGCAGCCCAGTTAGAAAACGTCTCCTTTGATGATGTCTGCCAGGTGATTGTTGTCCACAATGTCACACCTAAAGTAGAAGAATATGTTAGGGAACGAGGCATCCATCTTTACTGGTCCTACGATCTATAGAAAGATACGCCCATAATAGAAAATCTCGGTAATACTTCAATCCCTAACAGAATAGTTATGCCAAAACAATTCGATATGACTACAATCTGAAACTTCTTACTATGCAATATTTTCAATCCCTTGACCTAACCGCGGAGCTACTCTGAATACCCGTTTATCAAAGATTTAAACCACCAGTCTGACAGGAGGCTGCGTACCCTGTCAGCCCGATAAAGGATGAACCACCAGAAACGTCTTGGGGGCGGGCAAGGTTTATACGCCGATTGCGACGAAAAACCTGGTATTGTAGGGGAGAGTAATGCGGTTAAAGAGTTCTTGCTTAACAAAGAACACATGGCAATGTATGAAACGGGTTCACCTCAATCATTGGCTGATTCTATGATTCTATATAAATCCCTTATTGACTATAAACAATTGTCCGAAAAGATTGCTGAAACGCCGACAAACTTTATATCCAGGAATTCATGCCAAAAAAGATTGTCTTCCGACTTATAAATATAATCGGTAATCCTCCGAATAGCTGACTCAAATATAGAAAGCCAAGAGTTCAGTGTCCCCAATTTTTCTCAACTGCAGTTTTAACCAAGACAATGAATCCGTTAACGTATTTCATAATGTCAGATATGGAAGATATTGATTTTATAGATTTCACCAAGACCTTTGGCCGTAAGTAGTACATCCGCATTGCCTTTTTTTGGAGTGATTTGAGCTCCTCTTCAGTCCTTCCCTCAGGCACAAAGGGTGGCTGCCTATTAGCCCAACCACCCCAGGTGTTGTAGTGAGACCATCTGTAGTGTCTTATCTTCCCTTCAGAATCCAGTTGTTGAACATGGGTGTCCCAGGATAGGGCACCGTGATGGTGAATTGGGCCCACAACGGGTCGAGTTCCTTTGCGAATTGGATGGTTTCCATGCTTTCTTCAGCGGTTTCGGTTGGCAAACCAAGCATGAAAAAACCCCGAATACCTGGCTTTTTTGTCAAAGCGAATGTTTCCATTGCCTTCTCCTTTGTGGTACCCTTATGTATTAAATCCAGCAGCCGTTGTGAACCTGACTCCACGCCATAGCTTATCTGCCAGCAACCTGCATCTTTCATAACCTTGAGCATATACTCGTCGACAGTGTCTACTCTGCTCTCACACGTCCAGCGGATATCAAGCCCACGCTGAACTATCCCCTCACAAAGTTCTCTTATGAACCTCTTGTTGAGGGTGAGCGTGTCCGCCTCAAAGTTAACCTGATCCACATTATAGTCTCGCTTCAGCTCCTTAAGTTCTTCGATCATTCGGTCGACGCTATGGTGGCGGAAGGTCCTACCAAACGGATGCGAGCAGTACTGGCAGTCAAATGGACATCCCCTTGCGACTATTATGGTGGGACAGTGAGTTGAACCCTTGGTACGCGAGGCAGTGAGTTGGTATTCCTCCGTCGGGAGGAGATGTCGCGCTGGCTTGGGTATAGAGCCCAAATCACTCTCAAACTTTCTAGGCAGATTTTCGACTATATCCTTTCCCTGACGGTACACTAACCCATTTATTTTTTCGATTTCATTCTCTCCATTCAGATATTTTACAACATCAACAATCGTCTTTTCGCCCTCACCTACGCAAACAAAATCTACATCTGGTAGTTCATTTAGTGTCCTCTTTGGCAGGGCTGTTGGATGCGAGCCACCCACAATGATTTTCACCTGATGGCATGATCCCTTGATTCGCCGGGTTAAATCCCGCACAACATCAAACATAGGAGCCAGAAATGTTATGCCCACCAGATGGAATCTTCCATCACTGACCCTGTCTGCAACCGCATTTATCTGAAAACCCATTGCAGGAGCATCCAGGATCTCCACTGGGAGTTGGTTGGACTTTAAGCTGCCAGCTAGATAAGCCAATCCCATGGGCTCGGTTATGGCTCCAAACGACTTCATACTACCGCCATACCGGTCCTCGAGTGAATAAGGAGGGTTAATCAACAGGGTCTTCAACATTTGGGTTTATCCTACCACATAATACATGTTGAGATCAGCCAAGAGGCCAGATGGATAGGATTGAATATCATCGAAAATGAGATTCGGGATACGATCATGGCTTATATGCCATTTACAGGGGATTTCATTTTCTGCATACAGCCAATAAATCAAAGCTTTTCATAGTCTCATTTACCACAAGAAAATCCTGTATACTAAACCTGTTTCTAACAGGTACAGCCATTTTTTTGCCATATAACTTTTTGATGTTTTCTACAACCAGGTATCTAAGCCATTCCGGCATAAATCTATGGAGATAAAAGGGGTCTAACGCACTAATTTTTTTTATTTGATTTAGCCTATTCTTCTCATATTGAAAGATCTCTTGTCTTCCAGTTATTCCATAGACATCTATTTCAGAGAAACATGCACTAAGTGCTCTCTTAAGATCCAGGGCATCATATTCTCTCACATGAAATCTGTTCCATGGTCGCTGGCCTGGTTTCAATCTCAAAACCCTATTTGGGGTATGGACAAAAAAGAGTCCGCCTGGTGATAAAACCCTATGTATTTCGGAGACGAAGTCCCTTTCTTCTTTGATATGCTCTATAACATGAACAGAAGCAACAACGTCAAATACATCTTCTTTAAAAGGTAACCTGTCACCCTTACAAGGGAGGAAAAAGCAATTCTTATTTGAATATTTTTTTTGACTTTTTTTTATCGAGCATTTTTCTGCATCCACACCAACAACCAAATGTGAATCCGAAAGGTAGCTTGCACCGTATCCCTCTCCACTACCTAAGTCCAGAACAAGACTTCCTTTCTTAATATTTCTTTTTACATAATCGTATGCAAACAGCAAACGATTAAACAAAAACCCAGAGCAACCACTATTATCTAGTTCATCCGGGCTAATCCGCTCACCTGTGCCGAAAATATAACCCCTTTTCATTTAATAACACCCATACTCAAAAATAGATCTATTCTTTTTTGCTAGGAATAGGAATTATTGCTCCCATTCCTTTTTTTATATGTAAGGAGTCCTATTCTTAGTTGTTGAAGTAGCTACTCCTCACATGAAAGTTTATACCGACATCCCTTTACCATTTCCTTTCCTACAACTGCTGTACCGAAGACCAAGGAGTATAACTATAACGGTTGCAATGGAAATTACCCTCATCATGAGAACGGCGGTTCCGGCTACCGTTGCTGTAACTCCACCCCTCTCTAGCACCAATGCCCACGTCACATCTCGCACCCCAAGCCCCCCGGGAATAAGGGTTACCAACCCGAAAATGAAACCTGTTGCCAGAGCCTGAATCGCTCTCCAGACATTCAAAACCCCAAATTCAACCCCAAAGCCACTGAGTAATATTGAGAGACTAACGCCTGCTGTAAACCATATTCCCATGGTTATCAGCAAGTTAAATATGCCTCGGTATGAACCAATTGATCGATGTAGCACCATAACGAATTCACTCCACCAAGGATATCTTCTTAAAATGATTGGGCTCCCAGCGATGAGCAAAGCAAAGCAAGCTATTGTCGCGCCAAATTGATAACTCATACCAAGCTTTAAAACATCCTTCGAAAGATAAATCCCTGCAACTGCACCTGTAAGTAAAACATCAAATAGGACCTCGAGGATCACCGTGGCAACTGATCGAGGGACGGCCACATTCTTTTCACCCAGGAGACTTATTTTTGCCCCAGCTCCTGCCCCCTGAATCATCGAGGCATAGTTTAAAAGAAATGCTGTCAAATATATTTCTGCTGCCTCCCGGTAGGATCCCTCAATTCTTGAAAATCTTCGAAATCTCAAGGTACCTAGCGCTAAATTGATGCTCCAGAATACAACTGCCCCGATTGCAAAGAAAGGGGAGATCGATGATACAGTGTGGACTAATCTTCCAGGCCCCACTCTCCACACAAGGTAACCCAACAGGAGACACCCGGCCACTATGGAGATGGGCCTGAAAACCTTATTTACGCTTTTCCACAACAATTTTTTCCAGCTCTGCCATAAGTTCCCGTCCAATTGCCGCTGGGGTAAACCTTTCCCGGAAAGTCTTCGCCCCACCGAGACCTATATTTGTTGCCAGCTGATTATCATCTAACAAAACCCGTATGGCCCTTGCCAAGGCCTGTGGATTGTTAAGCGGAACAAGATATGCGTTATCACCATGACGCAACGCCTCTGTGGCAGCGGGTGTTTCTCCTGTTATAAGTGGTTTTGCCATTGCCAACGCCGGAAATACCTTGCAAGGGATAACTCTGCGGGCCTTTTCCCCTGTACCAAAAATTCCCAGACAGATAGAAGCCACCCCAACCCTGTCCGCTATGCTGTAACTATCCAGCCACTTGGTTTCAAACCGGACATTTCTCAAACCAAGTTCATCTGCCAATCTTCTGACCTTCGGATATTCTGGACCATTCCCGATAAGCTCTATGACTACATTCTTATCCTCTAAGAGTTTGGCTGCCCTGATAATTGTATCGACACCGTGCAGACGTAGGTATGTGCCAAAATAGAGCAGCATTGGAGGCTCAAGAGGTGGATCCTTTCTGGGGGTGAAGGTATCCTCGTCCACACCAACAAAGACCCTTATGAATTTACTCCGAGAAAAACATGCACTCCTAGCATAGTAAACGATATGCTCATCAGTATCAAGTAATACTCGGTCTGCCAGGAGAGCGGCCCTTCTGTCCAGCCATTTCAAAACTCTGTCCCAGAGCCCTCCGGCTCTGAATAATCCCCTATCCTCAACGAGCGCCTCTCGCAAACTG
>JAZGAR010000115.1:0-5252 GCA_036475875.1 Thermoplasmata archaeon | reverse complement strand
CAGAAATATTTGAGGGTATATATTCAACAAATGCAAATATTAAATTTGGTTGTGCGAAGATCCTAAGGACCATCAGCCAGAAAAGTCCAAAGGAATTATACCCCGAAATAGATTTTTTTATTGATCTTTTAGATAGCACGAATAATATATTCAAGTGGAACGCGATAGATGTCCTATCGAATCTTTCAAGAGTAGATACAGAAAAAAAATTTGAAAAGGTTTTCCCAAAATTCTATGGTTTGCTTTCTGATGAGTCCATGGTTACGGCAGCCCATGTTATTGACAATTTTGGAAAGATCGCCACTGCAAAACCCCATCTAACCCAAAAAATTACCAAAGAGCTCTTGAATATTGAAAAGATCTCCAGAAATCAAGAATGTATGAATATTTTGCTGGGAAAAGCCATTTTAGCTTTTAGTATTTATTTTGATCAAATTGATAATAAAGACGTTGTGATTTCATTTGTAAAGAGACGATTAAACAGCACCAGGAATGCCACAAGGGTAAAAGCCGAGAAATTTTTAAAGAAATATAATGTATAGTTTCAATAGAAACCAAACAATAACCTACTTATAGCTATACTGAACTTAAGTGAAGATAACATTCATGAGCAAGAAAATTTTGGTATTAGTGGCAGTCGCATTACTACTGGCGGCCCTCTTCCTCGTCCTTAGGGAGCTCGCTTTGCCCTCAGATGAAACCTTCGAAGTCTCCCAAATAATCGACGGCGACACCTTCAGGCTATCCACAGGCGAGAAAGTAAGGCTCATAGGGATCAACACGCCAGAAACAGGCCAGCCTTTTTATACAGATGCAACCGAAAAAATATCGCAATTGATTGGGAATAATCGTGTTGCCCTGGAAAAAGACGTCAAAGACAAGGATCAATACGGTAGATTGCTCAGATATGTTTATGTGGGCAGTACCTTTGTAAATTTGGAGATCGTGAGAGGGGGATTCGCAATTTCTTACTCCCTTCTACCGAATGTAAAATATTTGGATGATTTCGAGGATGCGGAGCAGGAAGCTAGAATCGCACAGGTTGGGATATGGACCCCTTCCAACTTTAGTATTGGTATCCCATCCTTTCATCCAGATGCAGAAGGTGATGATAATGGGAATCTAAACGATGAGTACGTCGTATTCGAGAATGTTGGTCTTTCGTCTATTAACATGACAGGTTGGACCGTGCAGGACGAGGCAAACAATTTTTACGTTTTTACCACCTTTTTCCTGGTAAATAGTTCTTCTGTCACTCTTTACACCGGCTCTGGGACAGATACATTAACCCAGGTGTATTGGGGAAGTTCCAAGCCAATATGGAACAATGATGGTGATACACTTTATTTGAGGGATTCCCATGGCTATCTGGTGACTTTTGTCAGTTACTGAAAGAAAAAAATCACTGACTGTTTACATTAAGGTTATATATCATTATCTTGATGCACTTTACACAACGGTTATAGACAATGGAGTGGGAGGTTTTAGCAATGGCATATCCTGATAAGATAAAAACATGGCAAATGGTCCAACCATGGAAGAGGAACAAGGAGACCGGTGAAGTAATAGAAGGAAGGATGGAAAAGACGGAGATACCGGTGCCCGAACTTGGGGAGGGAGAGGTCCTGGTAAAAGTGGCCGGATGCGGCATATGCCATACCGACCTTGGATATTTCTATCATGGTGTACCAACAGTAACAAAGCCGCCCTTAACCCTCGGCCATGAAGTTTCTGGTGTAATTGTAGCTGGTGAAAAGAAGTATGTTGGCAGGGAGGTGATCGTGCCTGCCGTGATGCCCTGCAACAATTGCCCTATCTGTGAACAGGGGCGTGGAAACAGATGTCTTGTCCAGAAAATGCTAGGGAACAGTTTAGGCATATATGGTGGTTTTTCAAGTTATGTTCCCGTTCCAGCAGCAGATTTATGTTTCATAGTGGATAGGGGGGACTTCAAACTGGAAGAATTGGCCGTAATCGCCGACGCTATAACAACGCCCTATCAGGCTTGTATACGGGGCGATATCAAAGATGGCGACAATGTTGTTGTGATTGGCACTGGCGGTGGTGTAGGAGTCTATGCCACTCAAATGGCAAAAGCTTTTGGGGCAAAAACTGTGATAGGTATTGATATCGTCGATGAAAAGCTGGAGAGGGCATTGAAGTACGGCGCCGATTTTGGAATCAATTCAAAGGGCAAAGATGCTAAAGCCGTCAAAGAGGAGTTCAAAAACATTTCCAAATCAAACAAACTACCTCATAATTATGGCTGGAAAATATTGGAGGTCACAGGTTCTAGGGCAGGACAGGAGATAGCGCTTGCTCTCTTGTCGTTCATAGGTAAGATCATATGGATTGGTTACGGGATGCAAAAAAACGAATACAGCCTCAGCAAGTTGATGGCCTATGATGCCGAGATAATCGGTACTTGGGGTTGTCTTCCGAAGCATTACCCAAATGTGCTGAATTGGGTTCTAGATGGAACCATTAAGATCAGACCCTTCATTGAGACGAGGGCCATGAGTCGAATTAAGGAATCTTTTGAGGGGGCGAAGTCTGGAAAACTGATGAAAAGGATAATACTCGTGCCTGATTTTGATTGATGGTCTTTTATAAAGTAATCCCTCAATATTTGCGTATTTCGCTAATACCAGCTATCGATGGTCCTCGCACCAATTCTGAGAGTGTTTCACTCCTCCTTTGGTTTAGGTTTCGGCAGCACAGCCTCGAAGAACTCATCATCAAGCTCCTTACCTTCAGCGATCAACTGGCGATATCTGACGAAATCTATCACATCTTTGCCCGTGATCTTTTTCGTGTTGAAGGCATGGAAGCCAAGATAGGCTTCAGTCATCATGTTCACCGCCAACCAGTGCCTGTTGTAGTTCTTCGAGATATCCCAAAAGAACTTCTTCTTTGCCCTGATGCTGTCGATGGTCTTTATCAGGCATCCCGGGAAAAGATTTGTGAAAGTCCAAATGACTTCATTAACGGCCCCATCCAAGGGCGTAAAATCGGGCTTCGCGCTTTTTATGAAAGCCTTAGCCTCCTTCGTAGCCTCGCCTTTTATTAATTCCCCGTAGACTATTTCCCCATCTTCGATGTACTTATCTGTGATCACCAAAGGATTCCTGATGAACTTGCCCTCCTGTTTCATTACAGGGACAACCTTAGTTATCAACCCCAACCTCTTCATCTTATAGGCGCTCCACATCTCGCATGAGATGCAGCTCCACATTGCATCCTCAATCCCCAAGAACCAGGGGAGGAAGTCGGAGGAGCCGCCATCAGGTGCGGAGCCGTGCCTCGGTCCGGCCTGTCCAAACAGGGCCAGATCAGATGCAATAGCGATATCGCATGCCATACCAATCTCCTGTCCTCCGGCAATTCTCATACCGTTCACTCTGCATATCGTAGGCTTCTTGCACATGAGAATGGAGTCCACCATTCCGTTGAAGAGCTCCATGTACTCCCCATATTCGTTGGGTTTCTTGGTGTAGTATTCTGCATACTCTTTCGTGTTTCCCCCTGTGCAGAAAGCTCTGTCCCCGGAACCGGTGAAGACCACCGCCACCACACTCCTGTCCAGCGAGGCACTTTGAAAACCTGCGATCACACCTTTTACCATCTTTGTGGTATAGGAATTATACTGCGTTGGATTATTCAACGTAATCCAAGCCGAGTACAGCCCCTCGATTTCTTTTCCTTCAGGGTCGATGATGGGTTTCTTTTCATACATCGTGCACGGTGGTTCTGTCCCCCAGTGCTGCTCTCCCCAAAGTGCATGGTCCTTTTTCTCTTTATCTTTTGGTAGCCAGTCTAATGTCATATGATGCCTCCCATAATCCTATTTCTGAGTACCTCCCCCAATGGCATGCCTAAAATTTCTGGTCATACAATTGGGCATTATCGTTATAGAATTGATTGTTTATAACATTTATCGCCTTATCCCATCTTTTTAATGAACCGATTCTGTTGCCTTGCTCAGGAATGTCAACTTGGCCCAGCTCCTTGTCCACCGTCCATACCCCCTCCACCCACCCAAAAGGGGGTAGTTTCCCCATCCGACCCCCTCCCTCCCGCCCTTTTTAGCATCTTGATAATGCACTACTCAGGCAAAAATGATTTTAACCAGAAAGGCATATATATGGCATAATATCGATTCAAAACGGTCTTTGAAGTTGGTAATGAATATGGCCAAGAGGCGAAGCGAGATCGGGAAAAAAGGAAAGCATGGCAGAGAAGGTCTGGATGTTGCCTTTGACAAAATTGCGAAAAGGCGCAAAAAAACACTTTTTGTTGTGGTTACTATTATCATCGTATCGGTTGTGATTTTAGCATCTTTATATTACTTTTTCATTTTGGATGAAGAACCTGAGGAAGAGAAAGAGGTACTGTCCACAGCCTCTCCTCATAATGCATGCTATCCCAACGAGACCGCCCTATTTAGGTTCACTGTCTACAACCCAGAAAATGAGGATGATGTTTTTGCTCCTATGGTGTCAGGCTTACCCTCCGATTGGGAATTAAACCTGCCTAGCACAATACCCGTAGAGGGCAAAAAGTCAATAGACGAAGAGTTTTCTATAACGCCCTCCCTTGCAGCCCAGAATAAGACCTATTCATTCATGTTGATCGTCACATCTGGGAATACACAGCATACCTTCAGCCTTGAATATGAATTGACAGTTTTTGAACTTCTTGTTGATGTGGAGCTGACCACTGAGGTCCCGCAAAAAGGTGGGAATCCCAATGAAAATATAACCTTTAGTTTCACGATTTATAATCCCAACAATAATGTCGATATTTTCTTACCTTCGATATCAGGCCTGCCTTCCGATTGGACGATCACCGTGCCCGATAATATATCTGTTGAAGGTAACAATTTAACAGAACAGAGTTTCTTTATCGTACCTTCACCTGAAACAGCGTTGAATAAAACCTACTCCTTCATGTTGAATGTCATATCAGGGAATACCGGGCGCACTTATACTCTTAAATATAATTTGACAGTTTTTCAGACTTTTGGTGTCGAGCTTTTATGCTACAACAACTCTCATGATGCAGATCCTGGGAGGTCCGCATACTATGCGATAGTTGTGAAGAACACCGGAAATGGCGTGGATACATTTACAATTTCTTACAATGTATCTAATATGCCAAATAACTGGAACATCTCCTTTGAGTTCGATTCAATGGGTATCTCAGGTTTCGACTCCAAGGTTGTTATCTGCAACATCAGCACCGATTCAAAC
>JAZGAR010000114.1:0-9464 GCA_036475875.1 Thermoplasmata archaeon | reverse complement strand
TCGCAAAATAACCTAAAATCTAACCAAAATCCCTATTCATTAGATAGACCCTAAATTTAGACTGGAAAAATCTGCAAAAACTATATATAGTATTAATTCTATATAGGAAATTTGTCTGACAAATGTCGGATGTTTAAAATGATGATGTGGATTACTGAAGGGATGGGAAATTGCGAAGAAAGATGTTCGAGCATCTGAATTTGCAAAAAAATTTCTCTTCCATCTCAGATAGACCAGTTAGCATTTTCATCTGAGGCTTAATCCACAAACCCACAGATCATCATGAACATTGAGATGGAGGGACGATATTTGTATCTAAAGGAAGTCCATCTGGATAACTTCAAGTCTTTTGGGAAAAGGAAGAGAATACCGTTTTTGAGAGGTTTTACGGTGATTACAGGCCCCAATGGGAGTGGAAAATCGAATATCGGCGACGCGATTCTGTTCGTTTTGGGGCCAAGCAGCTCAAGAGCCATTCGTGCAGGAAAATTGACGAATCTCATATACAATGGAGGAAAGGAGAAGAAACCCGCAAAATACTGTCGTGTAAGCCTCGTTTTTGACAACACTGACAGGATCATCCCCTTGGAAGAGGATGAGGTCATCTTCACGCGCTTGGTCAAACTATCCCCTTCCGATCCAGAGAACTACTTGAGCTATTTCTATGTGAACGGTAAAAAATCCTCTCTAACCGAATTCAACGATCTCCTTTCTCATGCACACATCTCCGCTGATGGCTACAATTTGGTGAAGCAAGGGGATGTGTCGCATATAGTGGAGATGAGCAACCTTGGGAGAAGGAAGGTATTGGACGAGATCGCGGGTATTACAAGATACGATGAGGAAATAAAGAAGGCGGAGGAGCAGAAGAAGGGCGCCGAAGAAAATCTGGATAGGATAGGCATCATTCTCGAGGAGATAAAGAGGCAAATAAAGCTTTTGGAGAAGGAGAGGGGGTCAGCCCTCAAGTACAAGGAATTGAAGGAAAGCTATGATTTGGCAAAGGCTCAGAGTGCTTACAAGAGGAAAGAGATGATAGAGAGGGAGATAGTCGCCATCAACGATCAGATGGAGAGCTACAACTCCAAGGAGAGGGAATACCAGGAGAAGGTGGATGAGTTACGAAAGCAACTGGAGGAAGCAGAAAAAGCAATGAAGGAGGTGGAGGAGAAGATCGCGCAAGAGGGCGGTTGGGAGGCAAAGCAACTCAAAGAAAATATCGATAATCTCAGGATCGAGGGTGCAAGGGCAAAGGATGGCATAACCACCTCGAAGGATGCTGTAAAATCCTTGAAAGAGGAAGGCTCACGTTTAGGTGAGGATTTATCTAAATTGGAGAAGGAACTGGAAGAACTGAGGCAAAAGAAGGAAGGTGTTGATAAAAAACTCAAAGATAAAAGAGAGGAACTGAAAAATAAGAATGAGGAGCATGAAAAAACCCAGGAAATGGTGGGAAAATCGGATAAAGAAGCGTTGTCCATCCAGAAAAACATATTGGCCATCAAGAAGGATATCGAAACCAAGGAGGATACGCTTCGCGTAATTAAAATCGAGGAGGACAGGACCAAGGAAAGGGTGGAGAGGCTTCGAATGGGTTTGGCGGAGGTGGAGGAAGGGATAAGTATCTATGAATTTGAAATCAAGGATGTGGAGTTTGAGCTGAAGGATATAACTAAGAACACCAAAGAATCCGGAAAATCACTACAATCCATGGGCGAAGTACTTGAGAAGAAAAAAGGTGAAGAAAAGAAGTTGTACAAGGAAACACAGGAACTGGAGACCGCGATAACAAGATTGACAAGAGAATACAACAGGCTGAAAGCTGAGGCTGAAGCAGCGGAATCCATCAAGAAGGGCTACAACATGGCAGTAAGTGCGATTCTCGAGGCTAGGGATAAAGGGAAGTTAAAGGGAATTCACGGTACCATAGCGGAGCTTGCTAAGGTCGGAGATAAATTTGAGGTGGCGCTGAGCATCGCTGCGGGGGCAAGAATGCAGTCCATCGTTGTGGATAACGATGAACGCGCCTCCAAGGCCATCGAATATCTCAAACAAAAGAAGATCGG
Organism: Thermoplasmata archaeon; assembly: GCA_036475875.1. Taxonomy (GTDB): domain Archaea; phylum Thermoplasmatota; class Thermoplasmata. The sequence goes on along the minus strand of JAZGAR010000114.1, from coordinate 7,398 downwards.
AAGGGCCACATTCCTTCCATTGAACAAGATGAATGAAGGAAGGCCAAGAGGCAAGGCTATCATGGCGAAGCGCAACTCGAAGTCTCTGGGCTTTGCAATGGACCTTGTGGATTTTAAGCCCGAATACAGGGCTGCATTCTGGTATGTATTAGGCGATACCGTGGTGGTTGAGGACCTTAAGACCGCCAGAGAGTTGATGGGCGGTACAAGGCTGGTGACTTTAGAGGGAGAGCTCATCGAGGCCCAAGGAGCCATGGTCGGTGGAAAGCTCAACGACCGGTTCCTAAGATTCGGAGCACCAACCCAAAACGATATAGAAAAGGTGGGAAAGGAGCTGAGAAGTGCAATCGAACATGCCGATAGGCTATCAAGCGCTCTTAAGGAGGTCAAGGATGAAATCATACAGGTTGGGGATCAGATCAGAGAACATGGCGGTAAAGATAACGCATCTGCCATGAAGATCGATACTTTGAAGGCGAAACGCGCAGAGTACAAGAAAAAGCTATTGGCCCTAAAGAAGAGTTTGGATGATAAGACGAAGGAGCTGGAAGATGCTGAAAATAGTCTGCAAAACCTGGCTGAGGAGGCGAAAGCTGTTGAGGATGCTGTAGAAGGTTTAAAACAACAACGAGAAGAGGGGAGAAAGAACTTGATAAAAGCCACACCACAAGAATATACAAAAAAGATAAAGGAGCTGCAGAAAAAGGTTCTTGAACTCACAAATGAGGTTGCAAAACTTGATTCATCCTCCGAGACTTTAGAAGCCCAGATAAAAATTCACGAGGAAAGATTTGCCGAAATTTCGAAGGGCTTGGAGGGTATAGAAAAGGAAAAGAAAAAACATTCAATCAATATCAAAAAATGTGTGGAGAGGGAAAAGAATTGCCAAAACGAGCTTAGGGCCCTGCTGAAAGTGGAGGAGAACATGACCTTCGCCATAAAAAAACTTGGACGAAAGAGGGACGAGATTTACCGTCAAAAGAACGATACTGAAACTGGTATAGACAAAATTCTAATAAAACTTGATACGAACAAGGACTTCGCAATCGGGCTTAAAACAAAGGCTAAAATTGTAAAGGAAAGCTTGAAAGAGGTTATGACCGAGCTTGAGGGCTACAACATTCAGATCAAGCCTGAAGAAAAGCTCCCTTCCATTGAAGAGCTTAAAGAGACAATTGCAAGCAGCGAACGGAGGATGAGGAATTTAGAGCCAATTAACATGAGGGCGATAGATGATTACGATGGGCAGCAGAAAAGGTACGATGAGCTGATAGAAGAAGTTAAACACCTCAAGGACCAGAAGAAGAACCTGTTGAAGGTGGTTAAAGAGTTGGATAAGAAGAAAAAGATCGAGTTCATGTGCGTCTTTGAGGCTATAAACGAGAACTTCAAGAAAATATTTGCAGAGCTTTCCGTGGGCGGGGAGGCGGAGCTCATTCTTGAGAATCCTGAGAGTCTGTTTGAAGGCGGCCTGATAATCAAGGCTCGGCCCAGGGGAAAGAAGATCCTGCGCTTGGAATCATTATCGGGAGGGGAAAAGAGCTTGACTGCCCTGGCCCTGATATTCGCGATACAGCATTACGAACCTTCGCCGTTTTATCTGCTGGATGAGGTGGATATGTTCTTGGATGCTGTGAATGCGGAGCATGTGGCAAGGATGGTGAGGAAGAACTCCAGAAGAGCACAGTTTGTGATGGTATCCCTAAGAAAGGTCACGTTAAAGGAAGCCGACTGCATTTATGGCGTGACCATGCGTGGAGACAGCATCTCTGATGTGGTGGGAAATGTATCTCTGCAAGAAATCTCTGAAGAAATACCTGCACTTGCCTCGGATGAGTGCGGGGTAGATGTCGAGGATATAGATTCCGAATCCCTTATTTCGAGCCAAGATCATCATATGTCCGAGGATGAAGAAGGTCAGGAAATAAACGAGATGAGTGAAGCTACAAATCAAGAAGGTGAAAGCCATGCCTGATAAGAACACCAGCGAATTGATCAATCATCTCCTGTTCCATAAGGCTCTGATCAGTGAGGATGATAGCGGAGAGAGAATCGAGGAGTACATGGAACTCGTTCGGAACATCGATTCGGGTATGCATATTGCAATAGCTGATGAATATGAAAAATCTCTATCTCTGGTATTCGAATTGGTGATGGAACAGCATTTTGATCCCTGGGATATCGACCTGATAAAGTTCTCGAAACTGTATATAAAAAAGATAAGAAAAGAGAAGAGTGTAGATCTTATCACGGCCGGCAAGATAATCTTCATGGCATGGTCCATTTTGAAGCTACAAAGCGATGAGGTACTCGGAAAGGCGGATGTGCCCGAGGAAGAAGAGTTCTACTTCGAGGGATGGAACATCATGCCAGAAGAGTTCTATGAAAGTGGAGAGGATTTGGACTATACGTCTGCCGTGATTTCCGAGGCGCGGATACCAATCCAAGAGAAAATATGGCATAAGAAAACCCGCCCGGTAACGCTGATGGAGCTGGTGGATGCCTTCAGCGGGGCTAAGAAGGACATGGAAAAACAGAAAAAGCTCAAGGAGCGAAGGGCACGGCTTAGAGAGTTAATGAAGGTAGATGAGAACTTCGACGAGAAGGTTCACAAAGAGAACCTGGAGGAGGACATCTACTTAACATGGCAGAGAATATGCATGTTCGAGGAGGACAAGATGCTTTTAGACGACATCATCGACGGAAGCAGAGACGATCTGTTAGCAAGATTCGTCTCGATACTGTATTTGGCCATCGATGACAGGATACGCATCACCCAGAGAAGATTCCCGTACGGGGAGATCATCATAAAGAACATCACTCCGGTTGAGGAGCGCTTGCTGGCCCCGAGCGTAGAGATCGTTACCGAAGGAGATGAGGAAATTGCGGATAAAAAGTTGGTTAGCAGGGTAGTGGTTGCTTAGGGAGGTGCAGAATTTGAAGTCGGAGAGAGTGATCGAAGCAGCGTTGTTCTCCGCAGGTCGACCATTAAAAGTTTCGGAAATAGCACGGGCCACTGGTATCAGTGCGGATACCATCAGGAAAGCCCTGAAGAAGGTCATTAAGGAATATGGGGGCAGAGATACGGCGATTGAAATCGCGAAAGTTGCAGGAAAGTATGTGATGCAACTGAAAGATAAGTATACCGAATCTGCCGAGATGCTCGCCAGGCCGGAGATTTCGAAACAATACCTTAAAACCGCATCGCTTATTGCATATCACCAGCCTATCAAGCAGAGCGATTTAGTGGAGATGATCGGACCTAAAGGTTACGAGCATGTTAGGGAGTTAAAAGGTCTAGGCGTGATCAAGGCCAAACGTTATGGAGCCACGAAAATACTGACAACGACAAAGAAGTTCGTTGAATCATTTGGCATAGATGCAAAGAAACCAGAGGAAATAAAGAAATGGCTGGTGGAGAGGATAGGTGCAAAATAAATTTTATATTCAAAGAGCTCTCAACCATTCCGGTTTAAAAATCACGTCGTTCCTTTGCAATATTCTGTTGATTTTATCGAGCATTTCTTGTTTATCCTCGGGCAGTGTTCCGCCTACAGGGAGGTAATTTGAGGCGTGATTCACCCTGAAAATGCATTTAGACAGATTCAGGTTTTCAATGAGAATGTGCAATTCCTCGAGGATCTCTTTAGGCTCGAGCAATTCCAACTTGCCTGTTTTCACCTCATTGTAAATCGCCGTGTCTTTTACCGCCATCAAAGTCAGAGCACCGATGTAATCAGGGTCCATCCTGCAAAGAACCCTTGCAGTCTCGATTGCATGTTCTTTGCTGTGTTCTTTTCCCCCCAATCCAAGTATGAATATGACTGAGAGGATCATCCCGGCTTCTTTTACTTTATTTCCTGCTTCAATCATGCGCTTTGAGGATACACCTTTTCTGACCTTTTTTAGGATCGGATCAGAGCCTGACTCCAAACCTATGTAGATGATACCAACCCCCGAGTCCCTAAGCTCTTTCAGCTCCGAAACCGATTTTTTTAGGATATCCTGGGGACAGGCGTAAATGCCCACTCTTACTAACTTTAAAAAGCTCTCTTTTAAAAGAACTAGGATCTTCAAAAGGTCTTTCGTAGGGATTATGAGTGCATTACCATCGGCAAGAAATATCCTTTTCGTTTCCTTATAATATGGAAGCACAGTTTCCACATCCCTTCTTATCTCTTCAAGGCTCTTTATTCTGAACTCCTTATCCTTGTAGGTGATGCAGAACGTGCATTTGTTATGGGAGCAGCCAATTGTAGCCTGTAATATCAAGCTTCTTGCCTCTGAAGGCGGGCGAAATACCGAACCTTCATAAATTCGATTCATCTTGTGGAGCATTTTGTTCATCCTGTTTAAGGGAATTATTATTAAGGCTTAAAGAATTTATGATTAAACACTCGAACTTCGGATATGCTGTGGAATCTGATGTGTATACGGAGTAAGTTTAGAGATGGAGAGTCAGGAGGAATCAACAAAAAAAGGGGAAATGATATGAAACCAATAGATTGCGAACCTCTCTACTGGGACGGCAGGCATTTTGATTTACAGAATAAAGATTTTTTAAAGGACATCCCTTTTTACTTGGAGCAAATTAAGAGGTATGGTGAGCCAGTTCTCGAACTGGCTTGCGGAACAGGAAGGATCACCATTCCAATAGCTGAAAAAGGTATTCAAATAGCTGGGCTAGATGTATCAGGACCCATGCTCTCTCATGCTAAGAAAAAAGCGAAGGAGAAAGGAGTTAATGTTGACTGGATAAGAGCAGATTGCCGTGATTTCAAATTGAATAATAAATTTAATCTGATCTTTTTCCCCTTCAACTCAATAACCCATCTTTACGATTTAGAAAGCTTTGAAGCCTGTTTCTCCCGTGTAAAAGAGCATTTAACTGATAAAGGTAGGTTCATAATCGATGTATTCAATCCTTCTCTGGATATTTTAAGAAGAGACCCAACAAAACGCTACCCTGTAGCTGAATATCCTGATCCGGATGGGAAAGGAACTGTTACGGTTTCCGAGACCAATATTTACGATACCGCAAGTCAGATAAACAGGATCAAATGGTATTATAACATCGGTGGAAAAGAGGAATTTGTCAAGGAAAATAACATGCGGATTCTATATCCACAAGAACTGGATGCTCTTCTCCATTATAATGGTTTCACAATCGAATCTAAGTTTGCGAGTTATGATATGATGCCTTTTTATTCACGATCATTAAAACAGCTTATAATTTGCCTTAAAACCGAATAATAAAAAAACTCCAACTAACAATGTACCCCTTTAATGCGAAAAGAGTATTGTAATCACGATAATGCCACTAACGCTAGAATACTCAGTCCTACCAAAATATTAAACTCAGACCAACCAAAAACATCATTATTACCGTTATTATAACAGACATTATGATGGCAACGATCCACATTATAAAAGCCTTGCCCCAATCTGTGTCGTATATCAACTTGATGATCAGGAGGTTCACGGCAATGGCGACTATCAAACCTACCAGACAAAGACCGACCCATCCCAAAACTGTTATACATGCTGAGAAGGATATCAGCAATAATATTGTTGTACCTAAAGCTACGAGCAGACCTTCGTCTTCATCCAAGATTCTCGCTGTGAAGTACAATGGCAGCGCTATGAAAATCAGAAGTAGAATGATCAGAAGAACCAATACGAGGATGTCCACGCCCCAATAATCCATTTTGATACTTCCTGATACTGTGAGTTGCATCTCTTTTAGAGATACGCTTTCACACCTTCTCCAAATCCACCTTTCCTATATTGCGCAGGATGTCAATCCGGCTCACCATACCCAACATTTTGCCCTTTACCACTATCGGGACCCTATTGATGTTGTTTTGTGTCATGAGCCTTGCAAGAATCTCTATCTTGGTATCGGGTTTGGCGGTTATTATCTCCTTTGTCATGATCTCCTCCACAGGCTTTGCACTGGCTTGTAAGTAAATATGGGCTAGATGAGGCAATTTGGTTGTATCCACCACCTCCAGCTCCTTATCTTCAAACGTGGAGAGATACGATACGATATCGTGCTCGGAAACGATGCCGACGATCCTTCCGATATCGTCTACAACTGGCACGCCGCTCGTGTCATTTTCTGCGAGTTTCCTTGAAACCTGATGAAGACTGTCCTTGGGGTGGACGGAAACAATATCTGTACTCATGATATCTTTGGCTTTCTCACCGATACCGGTCATATTAAACAACTCCCTTGTAGGATCCACGTAACGGATACGATTTTCACCCATAAAAGGAGTTTGTTAATTTAACCTTTTGGTCGTGGCCCAAAGGCAATGTAACCTCAAAATTCCAAACTCGCGGATCATACCCAAATAATTCGAAATGAGCACCTTACTTAACGAGCTTGCTCATGCCCTTTATGATGTCCCCTCTTGTTACTATGCCCACCAGTTTTCCGTTCTTGATTACCGGTACCCTGTTTATTTTTCCAGAAGCGACTATATCGACCACGGTCTTTACTTGATCATCCGGACCAACTGTTTTAACATTTTGCGTCATCATCTCCGAGACTTTGATGTTTCCCACCTCCTCGAAAATCTCCTCAGTTTTTTTGTTTGAGGGGGTTTCCTTGAAAGACAAACCAACCATTGACAGGGCTGGGGAGAGATAAACCATACTCACTTCCCTACCGCTTCTTTCTATTGTGGCGATAATATCCGCCTCACTGACTATGCCTATCACATGTTTTTCGTCATCAACGACAGGCGCCCCACTGATATTGTGTTCAGAGAACTTATTAGCCACTTCTTTCAACGTCTCATCAGGCTTTAACGTGACGACTTTCTTGGTCATGATGTTCTTGACAAGCATAATAACAACGCCCTCTACCTGTGGAATATCGCTATGGTTATAAATAGTTTTGTTTGGCCTCAGCTGGATGTCACAGCGGGATTTTCCATTCGCAAGTTGTAGTTGCGTGGATCCAGTAGCCCCTGCCGATCTCGAAGTAATCATTCTCTTGTATCTCCTCCCATCTTTGAGAGAAGGCATCGAATGCCCAGATCGAGTCGACTTCCGAGCCGAAGGTGAGATTGTTCAATCCTTCAGTTCTGTTGTAACTTGTCAAGGAAGGGTAGCCCACCATGTTCCAACCTGGGTGGAGCGTGATGGTTTGGTTTGAGGTCGGTTGGGTGCCATTATATAGGAAAATCGTGTCTCCTGGTTGAGTGATGTGAATCCAGAAGCCCATGGTTTCGTTTAACTCGAATAAATCGTTTCCGAAAGGCTTGCCTACTTTGTGGTGCTTCCATGGGTCATTCGGGTCTGTATTGTCATACCACTGGACTGCGTCATAATATCCTTCGATGGTCTCAAGCACTCTTGTCAGATTTTGATCCAATTGGATAAGAGGTA
>JAZGAR010000113.1:0-6686 GCA_036475875.1 Thermoplasmata archaeon | reverse complement strand
CACTACCTGGCAAGGAACATACGAAATACGAAGGTATTGATGTGTGCCGCTTACTCTCCAGAGGACCTGGAAAAGGATGGTGAGAAATCGCATCCGTTATTAGAGACCTTAAGAAGGATGAGGATCGAGAAATTATTTTCCGAGATTTGGCTTGAAAGGTTCGATGAGAAGTGCACAGCCTTAATGATAGAATCATTGGTGGGTAAAAAAGGACTGCCCAACGAATTCATAAAATTGCTCTTCAATGAAAGCGAAGGAAACCCTTTTTTTATCGAAGAGGTTCTAAAATCCCTTGTAAACGAGGGTTTGATCGACGTGGACAGTTACAAATGGGACGGGAAAATCGACACCTCCCTGATAAGGATACCGGGAACGATCAGGGACGTGATAGCGAGAAGGATAGATAGACTGGATGATAGAACAAAGACAATTTTGAGATCCGCCTCGATCATCGGCAACAGATTCACTTTTGAGCTATTGCATAGGATAAGCGATGTGAGTGAAGAAGAGGTGATCGATGCCATCGATGCCTCGATAGCGGTCAATATCGTCCATGAAGATATCGCTTCGGAAGAGGAAAGGTACAAGTTCGACCATGCTCTAATAAGGGAGGTGATTTACAACCGCATGAGCAGGAGTAGAAGGAGATTGATGCATAAAAAGATAGGCTATATTATTGAAGAGCTCAATAAAAATAGATTGGATGAAGTGGTTTACAATCTGGCCCATCACTTCTGTGAGGGTAAAGATGCAAAGAAGACCTTGATCTATACCATTAAGGCCGGAAAGAAGGCAACATCGGCCTTTGCTCCGGAGGATGCTATCCGCTATTACTTAACCGCCGAACTGACCTTGACTGATATGGAGGGCAATGAGGAAAACATGACCAAAAAGTTGACCGTAGCGGGGGAACTTGGAGAGTTATACAACATAATAGGAGATTGGGATTCTTCCCTAGAATATCATAACAAGGCACTGGATTTAAGCGAGAAATTGGGGGAGGATATAGAAAGGGCCAGAGCCTATCGAAGCATTGGCCACATCAAACAGAACAAAGGAGAATACGATGCAGCAAAAGAGAACTTCAAATTGGGACTGGAAATTTCAGAAAGAATAAACGACCTCCATGGAATGGCAGACACCTTCCGCGGATTGGGTCGGGTATTTTGGAGAAAAGGCGAATTCGAAAATGCCCTCGATTTCTATGAGTGGAGCTTGGGCCTAACAGAGAAGATCAAAGATGAAAAGGTGATGGCCACCACATGTATAGAATTGGGAAACGTTTACAGTGAGCTTGGCAATTGGGAAAAGGCCATAGAATATCAGACCAACAGCCTCAAATTATTGAGGAAACTCAAGAATTTCTATGAGATAGGAAGGAGCTACAACAACATTGGGGTGACCTATGCAAGGAAAGGGGATATGGATAATGCTATAAAGCAGTATGAAAAAAGTTTAGAGGTTTCTAATAAGACCAGGAACATCAGGATGAGTGGATGGGCTCTTTTCAATGCCGGTGAAGCGTACGCAAAAACCGGCGATTTCGAAAAGGCCTTGGAATGTTGCGATAAGTCCATTTCGATATTTGAGAGGTTGGACGAAAAGCTGGGCGCATCTGGCGCGTACATGTCGTATGGAATAATCTACAAGCTCAAGAGGGAATGGGATAAAGCGATTGAGTATTTCGAGGAGAGCATGCGGATTAGAGAGGAGCTGAAGATACCGTATCGATTAGGTGATGGCTATTACGAGTTCGGTCTGCTTTACAAGGAGAAAGGCGATGAAGCGAAAGCTAAGGAGTACTTTAGAAAGGCCAGAGAAATCTTCAGGAAACTTGCGGCAAAAGAATTTCTCGAGAAGATAGAACATGAATTGAAAAGTATAAATTCCATGAAAAGCGTTGCGGAGAAATAAATCCTTGATGGAAGAGCAAATTTTACGAGGATGTTCAGATGCAAAACTACGGAAAGTTCAGTGGTGTATCAGAATCCCGATTCGTGAACAGGGAAAAAGAGTTGGAGGATATAAAGCGGCATTTGGAGGAGAGCATTCGAGGCAACGGTAGACTGGTCTTTGTCATGGGCGAAGCCGGGATAGGAAAGAGCAGGCTCATAGCTGAGCTTGGAGTTTATGCGTCATCAAGGTATATGATGACACTAAGCGGTCTGTGTATTTATGAGGAAAACACCGAGCCTTATCTTCCCTTCATAGATGCTTTTGGAAAATACATATCAGGGAGGAGGGTAGAGGATAATGAGGGAGATTTCGGTAAAGATGCCCAGATTTCTGGGGATTACTTTTCTATGGGGCTTGTGGGAATCGCAAGCAGTTCCACCTCATCGGTTGACTCAGTAGGTGAATCGCACGAGGCCCCGGAAGGGCTGGTGCCCATGGGCCTTCTCCCCAGCGGTGATGGGGATGCGAAGATAAATTCCTCAGATATAAAGAAAATCAACTTACAGCAGGAAAGAACCAGGCTCTTTGAAACACTTTCCCAGCTCGTGATAGACATATCGGAGAATGAACCGTTATTGTTGGTTTTGGAGGACCTGCAGTGGGCGGATGACGGTACCTTACAATTATTGCATTACCTGGCAAGAAATATCCAGAGTTCAAGGGTCATGATCTGCGGAACCTATCGACCAGAAGACCTAAAGAACATCAGGGGCGAGGTTCATCCCCTTTCAAAAACCTTGAGGAGAATGAGACCTGAGAAGCTCTTCTACGAGATCTGGTTGACCAGGTTCGATGAAGGAAGCACAGCTTCCATGGTAGAATCACTTCTGAAAAAAGTGGACATACCAAAGTTGTTCATAAGAAGATTGTACACCGAGAGTGAAGGCAATCCTTTTTTCATAGAAGAAGTGGTAAAATCGTTGGTTAACGAAGGACTGATCGATGTGAATGATTACGCATGGAAAATGAAATTTGACCCGTCTAAGATCCATTTACCTGGTTCCATAAGGGATGTGATAGGGCGGAGGATAGATGGATTGGATGAGGAAACAAAGGCAATATTGGGATATGCCTCTGTGATAGGCAATCAGTTTACCTTCGAAGCTCTGTACAGGATACTTAATGTAAGCGAGGAAGAGCTGATCGACTCAATTGATGCACTTATCGCGACGAACATAATACATGAGGATAGGACGACGAGAGAGGAGAGGTACAGGTTCGATCACACCCAGATAAGAGAGGTGATTTACAACAGCATGAGCAGGAGTAGAAGGAGATTGATGCACAAAAAGATAGGCTATATAATTGAAGAGCTTAATAAAAATAGGTTGGATGAAGTGGCATACAATCTGGCACATCACTTCTATGAGGGCAAGGACACAGAAAAGTCCTTGACCTATGCAATTTTGGCAGGAGAGAAGGCAACATCGGCCTTTGCCCCTGAAGATGCGCTTTCTTATTATAAAATGGCGCTGGAGGCTCTTGAGCGTCTTGAGGATACCAGAAAGAACAAGGAGAAGAGGATAAACCTTCTCAAGAGATTGGGTGAGATTAGCTTCAATATTTCAGAATGGATGTGGGCGTTGGAGTATTATAAAAAGGCCATCATGCTTTGTGAGGATATAGACAATAACACAGATAGGGCGGAGTCCTTGGGGAAGATAGGATATGTTCATAACAGGATGGGAAACTGGAAGATGGCAGCTAAAAATCTTGTAAAAAGCCTTGAAATCTACAAAACATTGGATGATGCTTTCGGTATTGCGGATGCCCATAGGGGCCTTGGCTACATACACTGGAGATTGGGCGAGTACGACGATGCTATAAAACATTACCACGAATGCATCCAAGTCAGTATGGAAATCGGGGATATGCATACTATAGCTTTGGCTTTCATCGAACTCGGGAATGTGCACATCGAGACAGGAGATATTGATAAGGCGATAGAGTATTATAATAAGAGTCTGACAAAGCTTGAACCCATAGGTGATAACAGCGAGATGGCAAGGGCTTACAACAATTTAGGAGATTCTTATCTAAAGAGTGGAAGATACAACGAGGCTATAGAATACTTCAAAAAATGCGAGGAGATGGGCAAGAGAATCGGGAGAAGAGACATCGTGGGTTGGAGCCTATTCAACAGTGGTGAGGCTTATGCCTTGAAAGGCGATGCTGACAAAGCTTTGGAATGCGCTGAGGAATCTTTGGACATTTTAACTACTGTCGGTGATAAACTCGGGCTTCAGGCCTGTTATAAGATATTCGGAATTGCATATGGTTTAAAAGAGGAATGGGAAAAGGCCCTTGAAAACTTCAATGCCTGCGTAAAAATGGGTAAAAAGACAAATGTTCCCTATATCCAGGCCGAAGTGCATTACTACTTCGGAAAGATGTTCAAATCCAAGGGCGAGAAGGAGAAGGCAAAGGAGCAGTTGAATAAGGCCTTAGAGATTTTCAAGAATCTCAAGACTGAAGAGTTCGTTTCCAGGGTAAAAAGGGAGATGGAAGGGCTGTAGGCTCGCCTTTCATCATACTATTGGCACAAGCCTGATATTCGGGTATCCCCTGTTCTTATCCGTGACTATGGCATAGATCATCGTTTTTGGTTTCACGCCGTATATACAAGGACATTTGTCTATGTCCACTATCCTCAGATATGTGTCAGCCATATTCATTATTTCCTGCGTTAATTTCAAGCCTGGTTTTATAATCCCCAGTCCCAAATCCTGGGAAATCTTTGTCTTTGCCACGGCGTTTAGAAGGTCCTTGATGGCTATGGTGTCACCTCTCAAGTATTCGAGAGTATCAAAACCTGTGTAATCGAGTATAGGCTTGTTCTCCGCTCCTCGAAGAGAAGCAAGGTTCTCTTTCCAGGTCTTCAACGCTTCCTCTTTATTTCTCGTTCCCAATGCCATAATGTAAGGCTTATCCGTATTAGCCAAGAAATAATCTGCTATCCTAACATACCTATCGAACTGCTCCTCCGAAAGGAATGGTAAAAGCTCTGCCCTTGTGGTTTCCGCGTGATCCCCACCGGTTAACACCGCCACTACGCCACGATTCTGGCTTATGAAGTTCAGAAGTATTGGAATGACCACGGCATAATATTCTTGATTTGAAACCTTGTGACCGATCTCTATGACATTGTAGCTCCCCTTTCGAAAGCCCCCATCAAGGAGGGCATCGAGGTCTGAGATACCTGTGCTGTAATGTGTGGTCGTGTCAGGTTTGGTTTCCCAACCATTAGCTTTTGAGCGGTCTGGACAGAATGGTTCGAAGCATGTGAATCTACCGTTCTGGAGCGTTAACAGATAGCTCGGTTGTCTAATTTCGGTGGCTCTGAGCTTTATGAAGTGTCCCTCCCTAACCCTTCTTCCCTCCAACTCGCTCATGGAGAGTGACATGACGCCATCGACCAGATACTCCAACTGCGGGATCTCGGCCTTTTCCAGCACGAGTATCAGGTCGGTGTTGGAGTTCTCGACCAAATCTTTCTGAAGGACCGTGATAAATTCCTCTGCATCGATGTTATACTTGTGGGTAACGCCTTCAACGCTATCTATAATCAAGGTGGTTTTTTCTGGTAGTATGAACTCAACCCGGTCATAGGTGGACTCGATCTCTGGCATCCTGGTCTTCTCGAGCATGGCCGACAGCCTGGTTCTATCCACTTTAGTTGGCGGTCCTTTTTCGTCGCTTATATCTTTAAGAAAACCTTTTGCCGATGTCAGTATCGGGGTTTCCATTGGACCTTCTACAATCTCTTCAATGCCACCCTCTGAATAGAGAGTCTTCAAAAAGATTCTACTGGAATCCACAATTCTATTCTTCATCTCCTTTGCCTCTAACCACGGAAATTGGGAATATAGAGCCTCATCGGAAACTCTTGTGGATAGGTATAAGCTTTTATCGGGGTCAGCGAGCTCTTCCAGCAATTGTAAAGCGAATGTTGTCTTCCCTGTACCTGGACTACCCCTGATCATAAGGGATCTGCCGCTGGGCCTATTGAAGAAAGAGACTATCTCATTAGGAAACGATATATTTTTACGATCATTTGCCATAACCAAGCACCTCTTTGATTTTCTCAGCAGCCTTTGCGATATTCGTTGCCAAGGCTATGCTATCTGTGGAACTCATCGCAACCAGCAACGCTTTTGGCCCTACACCCATAGCGATATAATTTATACCGTTTGATTCTATCATAACACGCTCTGGAGTCGTTTTCCCAAGGCCTGAATATATCACCTCTGAAGCGCCTAAAATCGTTGCCGACAAGGTTGAAAATGCATCAATATGAAGCCTCTCTGGAAGCTCATAAGCCAACGGTATACCATTTCTAGAAATTACCGCACATATCTCAATATTTAGCTCGGTCTTCAGTTCATTAAGAATGCTCTTCAACTCCTCCACTGCAGACATGCATTCACCTCTTCATTTTCAGACAAGCGGACTCTTTATTTTTAATCTCCTATATTCGTGAATATTTAACAATTAATAGGGTATTTACGGTTAAAGCCATGCACCTTCTTATACTTTTTGCATTTATTAGATAATATTGATAATGAGACATTTTTACCTTGGGAGATTTCTCGTTTAAAATGGCTCAGAAGCTAAAAAGCGGGTGATATCACCTGAAATTAAGGACAGAACAGGCAAAGTGAATTATTTAATTCTAGCCTCATATCCCCCAAAAAACCACGCAAAACATTTAAACATTCAAAAGGCATAAC
>JAZGAR010000112.1:0-9783 GCA_036475875.1 Thermoplasmata archaeon | reverse complement strand
CGAATGAGACCGCATCCGTTGAGGCGAACATCACGATTCCAATGGGCATTTCCGCAGATACCGTTGATCTTTTGACATTCCGGGCTACTTCTGATAACGAACCAACTTTGACAAGACAGATCGTTGTAAATACAACAGTTGAGACGGCGTTTGTCATCGAGCTGGATATTGAAGGTTTAACTTCTTGGACCTCGGGTGTGAACCCGCCAAATAGTGCAAACGTTACGCTGACCCTGAGAAATTACGGAAACGATAATGTTACGATAACTGTAAAATACCTAACTTCCACCACAGGATGGGACATTACATTCCCGAGATTTTTGGATGGAAAAGTATTCGTGGAGAAAGCCGACACCACAACCGAGGGAATAGAAACCGTGAACATCACAATTACGGCTCCTTCTTCCGCCCAACCGGACGATGAAATTACCCTAACCGTTTGGGGTGAAAAAACGGATCTTCCCGAGGCTTGGTACTCTTGGCAGTACAAGGAAAACCTATCCATCAGGATCGTTGTAAATCCTATATTCGGCGTTATACTCACCCCAGGAAGAACCGAGGGATTCGCCACCTCTGGTGACACCATTTATACCTTCACAATGAAGAACATAGGAAACGAGGATATAATAATAGACCTTATCAAAGATTTGGATGCCGAATTGGTGGCAAACCTGGACCTATCCCAGGTCACATTGAGAGTGGGAGCGGTGCCTGTTGGAAATTCACTTAAGGTAAGTACAGCTCCAAATTCACCTCAAGGAAATTACACCATTAATATTTCTGCCCGCGACAATACAACAGGCGATCTGGTGGAATACATGCACCTGTATTATATTATCGTGCCTTCCCTGAACATCACCAACATCTCCATTTCCGAGCCTGAGCCTTTGCAGCATAAGACTTTGACCTTGTCTGTAACCATCGAAAATATTGGATATATAGATGCCAGAAATATCACCATTAAATTATTCGATGGATCGAAGAAGGTTGGAGAAAAACATCTGGATTATATCAATTCCGGCGAGCAAAACACAACAAATATAAAATGGGCACCCTCAGATTTCGGTAACCGAAGCATTTGGGTTAAGATAGATGTGGAAGGTGTAGGTGACTTCTCTTCCTTTGGCACCAACATCGCCGAGGAAAGTATAGGTGTAGAAGTAAAAATCAATTGGCAGCCGTTCTATTTGGCCATTTACGTTGTCATCGTCATCATCTTAGGCCTTGCTGTTCTCGCAAGTATACTCCAATTAAGGTTCTATGGAGGGCGTCCAAGCTTGGACCATTATGGCGAAACAGAAGAAGATATCGATTACGAGGACTACCCTGAGGAAGAGGAATTATTTCCAAAAGAGGCAGAAAAAGAGGTTGAGGGACCTTTTGCCACCATCGGTATGACCCCAGGACGGGAAGAGCGGGAAGAGGAACGCCCATTCTACGAAAGACCAAAAGAAAAACCCATGGGAATCCCTGAAAGAAGAAAAGAACCCATTGAAAGGGAGATCGCTCCTTCAAAAGACCCGGAAACCATGAGGAAGGAAAATGAGTTGAGAGACGAGATATCAAGGGTTCAGGATAAGCTTGATAAAACCAAATCCCTGGGTGTGGACACCACAAACCTGTATCAACTCCTGAAAACCGCGAAGAGGAGCCTTAACGAGGGCAACCATAACAAGACAAAGCAGTACCTTGGTTATGCGAACGAACGCCTAGAGAGCCTGATTGCAAAACGGGATGAAGCTATACAGGCCATCAAAGAAGCGAAAGAGATTCTCTCTGGGATGAGAGGCACCACAGACTTGACCATAGTTGAAAACTTCCTGGTAAAGGCCGACTCACTCCTTGCAGAAGGGAACTACAGGGAAGCGATTAACTATGCAAAAAAAGCCAAAGATCGAGCCATGAGGTTGCAGAGGCGAGAGATGAGGTTATAAGATAAAACAATCAATAATAGTACCAGATGCTCTTGTAATCGTCTGGATTCTCTCCTCTTTTTTCCAATTTTTCGAGGTAGCTCTTTATCGATACATCTACATAGAGATATGGCTTGACCATGTTGATGTTCTTCTCCCAGGGATGGAACGAATACACCCTCCTACCATCAGTTTGTATCGATATCAGCTCATGATCCTGCCATGCCCTCAGATGATTCTTTCCGAGAAAAGGGACATTGAATACTGGTTCATCGGAGCGAAAGATCCCCGGTAGCAATCTCGCCTCTTCTTTGCGTTCCTGCAATATCCTGGCAACGGGCACGGCATACTCCTCGATTTCGGATTTTCCTTTCATATTAAAATTGTAATAAGGGTCCACTCCAATCTGTTTAATCGCTATTCTCAATGCCACTGCCTCGAACCGCCTGCTACCTGCAAAGGAATACACCTGCTGATTGTAAATATGCATCCCTTGCTTCCTAACCCGTTGAATTGCATTCGCCGTATCTGGCGTGACTTCGTAAGGATGCGAAAAGTGCGTGACCATACATATCGTTCGCTTGCCTATTTCATAATAATTACCAATGATCTCGCAAAGCTCTTCTGTAACTCTCTGAGGAACGGTAATGGGCATGCGAGTGGCGATTCTTATACTGCGGATATGGGAAATTTCCGATAATCTGCGCACTGTGTACTCGATCTTTTTATCGCTCATTACCAGAGGATCCCCACCTGTTACCAAAACATCCATCACCTGTTCATGCGCAGAAAACCAGTCTAAAGCATCATCAAGTCTTCCTTTGGGTGCTTTCGCAGACTCCATCAATGGGGATGTGATCTCCCAGTTGCGCTGACAGTAAACGCATATCTGAGGACAGGAATCATAGGGCTTGATTATCGCCACCTTAGGATACCGTCGTGTGATCAAGTCAATCGGAGAGGTGTCATGTTCGCGCATGAAGTCAAAGGCGATATCTCTGTCTTCCTTGTGAGCGATCATATTCTCGACATAACTCAGCGGAGGGAACACCTGCCTCCTCACCGCGTAATCATGGCCATTGGGCTCTAAATCCATCAAATGAAGATAGTGTGGCGTCACACCAAATGGCACTCCATTCTCAGCAGCGAGCCTTATGCTCTTTTCATCCTCACTCGTCAAACTTATGACTTTTTTGATGTTTTCTAAACCTTTGATATCCTTGAAAACATGCCTGAATTGCCAATGCCAATCGTCCCAATCTTCCTGCGTGGAATTGAAAAGTTTTAAAATACGTTCCTTATTTTCGATCCGCTTTTTAACGATCTTTGGGTCCAGACCGCTTGGATATTTGTCTATACATTCCTGCATTTGTTTTCCCATGATATCTAAAAAGTCAGAGCGCATTATCCCGGCTTCTCTGCCTTTGTACTTTTCAAAATCAGGGTACTCGATGCCTCCCATAAGCGCGGAGGGATATATGTCTGCCTTACCTTTTATGGCCTTGAATAGGTGCTCGAACTCCTCGATAAAGTCTTCGTTCACTTCAGAATCGCCTTCAACCGCAGCTTCCCAAAGATTTTCCAATGCGGAAGATCCTACCAAACGCTCGCTTCTAGGCGAGATTATATTTTTTAAACAGCGAACAGCCTCTTTTAGAGCGATATAATCCCACGATTCTATCTCTGCCACATCTCTGCGATACGACCAATCTATGGTCTCAAGATGAGAAATAAGCTTATCTCTTGCGCCCTCAAGAGTACCGCTTTCCTTCAAAAGTATATGTATTTCGTTGGCTGCATCCCAGCATTTTTGCCATCTATTTGTCATGATTCAGCCCCCCTAATATACAAAGAAATCGTATATATTAGATGACTCCAAATGGCCGTTGCACTATTTAATTATAACCACAAAGACGAACAAAAAGAGAACCAAAGCTAATATCGCCCGGACTACAAAATCTGTTCTCCTCCCTCTAACTTTAGCTGGAGTTTTTCCGGTGGCTTTCTAGACTCACGCCCTTTCTTGATCTGCTTATCCTGAAATTCTTGTTTAAGGTCATTCATGGGAATTGAGGCCATCACTTCCTCCTTCCACATCTCGATCCAGAGCCTCATTTTTGCAGGAGCTAATATTGACATATCTTAACCTCCTTTATATTTTATTTATTTCCGGCTTTAATAAAAAAGCCTTTGTATTAACAGTAGAGCAGTGTCTTCATTCAACCCGAAATAATATTGATAAATAAATAGCTCCGCCCTATGATATTATGGGAGACTACCTAACACTACTCATAATATCAATATCTTTTACCTTTTCTCGAGCCGTTCTATATATGATAGCAACTTAAATATATACTTTTCGGCGGGGAAATCGACGATTGACGACCTCGATATCTCTGATTTATTTGTAATTTTCCGGTAAAAAATATAGCCAGTAGATTGTAGAATCTATTCCTTTAATAAAATGGGCCTGGAGATGCACGAGCTTAAGACATAGCATCTTCAAGTATAACTCGAGCATTAATAGGCCCACGAATAAAACCATTAAAAAGATAAGTGGGCCTAGGGAGCCCTTGTGCTTAAGACGAAGGTGTTGATTAAGCATAACACAAGGGCGTTGTGCTCATCGTATATATAATTCTAATAATTGGGATGAGCGCACCTAGGCTCACGAATAAAACCATTAAAAATATAAGTGGGCCTAGGGAGATTTGAACTCCCGACCTCCCGGTTTCCAACTGAAAATCGAAGATATCAGCCGGGCGCTCCAACCAGTCTAAGCTATAGGCCCAGTTTGAATCCGGTTATTCGAATCCCAAATGATATTCTGATAATTAAAATTTGGGATGGTAGGCTGTTTTTAGCCTTAATTGAAACACTAATGAAGTCTTTGTTTTCAAGAGCCTAGACATTTTAAAATTCTCAACGTGTGAAGAACCACTGGTCAATGAACAGTGGCATCTAACGGACCAGTGGTTCTGCACACTAATTCCGCCGGTCTTAACCACCAATCAGATAGATGGGAGAAGAGGACCAACGATTATCAAAAATCTCTTCTTCAACCGTCAGTGCTGGCCGAATATAAACATATGCAAGTAAAGGGTAGCACGCAAGACTGGTGGAATGTCAGTTTCAAACTTCACCCAGTTACCCTCATACCGCCCAAGCTCACAGTCGGAATGAAGAAGGCAACTGGTGTCAAGCCGCCTGTCAACAATTTATGGTCATCTCCAATAGCGTGCACCTTCTTCAGGCAATTGGGAAAGTTACCGCTGAGCATCGCCCTCTTAATGGGATATGCAATCTCCCCGGACTCGATCTTAAAGAGTATCGGGCTGTCAACTGAAAAATCTCCGCTTGCCGGATTGGAGGTGTGAGCTCCTAGAACCTCGTACACCAACACCCCGTCGTCAACTTCCCTTATAAGGTCCTCAACACTTTTGGTTTCCCCCTCAACCATGAGGTTTCTCGCTTTGACGCCTGGAATGCTCTTATAGTTTCTAGAGGATGCTAGTCTTTCGGCTCTCATGGCATTGGCTGTTGTGGTGGTATTGTACTCTATGGCACTACCTTGGGAGTGCAAAAATCCCTTCAAAACCCCTTTGCCTATCAGTTCCGTGCGCTTTGATGGTACGCCCTCATCATCCACAATTGCAGAATTCAATCCCCCTGAAAGACCGCCATCATCGATTATCGAGAAATTCTCACTCGCCACAACCTCCCCCAACTTACCCGAATAAACAGATTCGCCTTTGTGCGCAGCTTCGCCGTAAAGGGCAGGGGCAGTGATAAACTCCAGCAGATCCGATAAGGCGTATGGAGTTAGAACCGCGGTCATCTCCTTGTTCCCGATTTTTCTTGCATTTTGGCCTCTGAGTGCCATCTCGGCACATCTTCTTCCAATAGCATTAAAATCGACATCCAGAACCCTTGAAGAGAAATCCTCGAAGCCTGTTGATAAACCATTCTTTCTCAGCACTATATTCACACCGGTATGAATCTCCGTGCCTTTATCTTCCACCTCCACTCCTTTAGAATTCACCACAACGAAGATCTCAGAGCCGTAACCTAAACCGCCTCTTGTTACAATTATGTCAGGATCCACTTCGAGAGCTGAACTTATGAGGTTTTTTACGCCTTCTAAAGATTCTTCTGCGGAGTATTCTACAATGCTATCGTCATAAATATTATCGATTCTTATGGTTTTATCAGGCTCAGGAAAAGTGAACTCTGATTCCTTCCCAAGCTTAGACAGGGATAATGCTCGTTCTACGGCTTTATCCGCCTTCCCCTCCTCCGTGCAGTAGGCAAATCCGAGCTTTTTACCTTTGACGAGTCTTATACCGATGCCCTTTTGCATTCCGCCTGATATCGATGAAATGGAGTTCCTATCTATAATGAATCCTCGGCCTTCACTCCTCATTATGAAGACCTCGGCCTCGTCTGCGCCCTTTTTCAAGGCCATATCCACGATTCTTCTCGCTGTGTCAATCATGCGCTCATCCCACAACCGCTTCTTTGATTCTGATGTGCGGTCCACCATCACCTACGGGTACCAGTTGTCCTTTTACGCAGAATCCAGGGTCACCCAATGCAAGGTCATTCCCTACCGCATCAATATTCTTGAGGATTTGAAGGGTCATGCCCGAGAGAGAGACATCTCTCAGAGGCGTGGTGATCTCTCCTTTCTCGATTAAAAAGGCTTCCTGAGCGCTGAACTGGAACGATCCTTTGGCTGTATCCACCTGTCCACCGCGTGTGCCTTTTGCGTATATGCCATAATCTATGTCTTCAATTATCTCCTCAAAGCTGTAGTCACCTTTCTCGATGAAAGTGTTGCTCATTCTAACGAGAGGGGGAACAGCATAGGACTCCGCTCTTGCCCCGCCATTGCTACGCAAACCGAGCTTATGCGCGGTCTCCCTGTTTAGGATGTATCCTTCCAGGACCCCTTCCTTTATCAGCATCTTTCTCTCTCCTTTGGCACCTTCATCATCGTGGGGATATGAACCAAAGGCGTTCTTTATCGTGGAATCGTCAACTATCGTTACATTATCTGAGGCTATTTTGTTGCCTATCTGTCCTTCCAGGATCGAGTCTCCCGAGGTTACGATGTCACCTTCGGTTGCATGGCCCAGCGCCTCATGTACGAAAACACCTGTCAGCTCATGATCAGCCACAATTGGAAACCTGCCGTTAGGTGAACGTTTCGCCCTCAAAACTCTCAGGGCTGATTCTCCTACCTTCACGCTTTTTTCCACCGCATCAAACATATCGAACAGTTCGAAACCGCATGTTCCCCCTATCCTTCCCCTATAGCCAACCACCTTTACCCCTTCTCTCGCTACCAGGTTCACTTGGGCCATAGTTCTCGTAACCTCGGTATATATGTCGGTACCTTCGGAACTGAGAAAATGGGTGCCTGAGGTACCGTCAGAATAGGTGGTGGTGACCGTATGCACGCCTTCAATATTATGAACAGCCTCATCCATCTCCCGTAATATCTCGTACTTTTCCTCTATTGGCACATCAAAAGGGTCCTTTTTCGGCTTCCAAAGGACTTTATCTTTAACTATCTCAATGTCACCAAGTTCGATCTTTTCCTTGGCCAATCTGCTCCCGCTCTTCGCAAGCTCCAGAGCTTTTGATAGGGCATTTTTCAGACTTTCCTTGGATACCTCGTTTGTGGAGAAGAATCCCCAAACCCCCTCATAAAGCACCCTTATGCCTGCACCTTTCTCTTCCCCTGACGATGCCTTTTTCAGCTCGCCGTCCTTAACTTCGATGGATGTTCCTTTCGACTTGCCTATGCGCATGTCGCAATAAGTGGCCCCCATCTCCAAGGCTTCGTTCAGTACTTTCTGTTCCAAGAAATCACCGTTTAGTTAAGCGGCATACCTTCCAAAAACTAAAAAGTTTCGGGTTGATTATTTGTCTAGTGCCTCGCTATTTAAATTCGATAGAATATCGAGTGATTGCCACGGTCCTACTCGAACATTTATTAGATCCCAGTCCAAGGAACACCCTTGTAGGCCTTCATAACTATCTGCGTGTTCGTCTCTATTATTCCCTCAAATCCGAGAAAATAGTCTAAAAATTCATGCAGCCCGGTCATGGAGCTGAACAGGGTAACGCATAATAGGTCATATTCACCCGTCACACGGTACAAGGCCAACAACATGTCGTGCTCACTGATTTTCTCTACCACGGATTTTATCCTCTCTGCCCTGACCTTGAGATGGATATAAGCCTTTACAGGGTTCTCTATGAGAGTATAGTCGATGTAGGCAGAAAAACCAACTATGATGCCCTTGTCTAGCATACCCTTGATCCTACGTCTTATCGTCGCTTCACTGGTGCCCAACATCCTTGCTATCTCCGCGTTGCTGATGCGGGAATTATCACGCAGAATGCAAAGTATACTCACATCCAGAGAATCGATCGGAAGAAGATCCAAATCGAGACCCTCCCATCTTTTAGCAAGTTCGCATTTTTCAGTACCTGTTCGTTGTTTTCTCATAATCGTCACCACTATAATTTAGTTCCTATTCCGCACCCTAGATGAAATTTGAGAACTATTTTTTGAGGATGAATTATTGCGGGTCAAAAACGTTAAATAAACACAATTTACTTAGGGTGTTGGGATGCACCATGTCGAACATATTACCGTACCGCGCAGATTATTATCCAATCTTGGGCCACTTGCTCGATGAGATGCAGGTGGCTAAGGCAATTGATGAGACAATAACTGTGGATGATTCACAATCCAAAATAGATGTGGGAACCTTCACATGCCTTTTTATCCTCAACCTGCTTGGCGATGTGAATGTCAGGTTATTTAGGATGCATGAGTTCTTCGAAGACAAAGCACTCCCCCTTCTTATTCCGTGGAAACCTGATATCGAACTTGATGATATTAATGACGACCGAGCAGGGAGGGTTCTGGATGCCCTATGGAAAGCAGATCCACAGAAGATCCTCAGTGCGGTAGCGAATGAAGCCATCCGCATCCATAACCTCGATACGAATGAGATTCATTGTGACACCACTTCCAAGTCATTCCAAGGCGCATACGATCACCAGGATGCAGAAGGGATGGTACCACTCATAACATATGGTTATAACAAGGACCATCGCCCGGACCTCAAGCAGCTCGTCTTTGGGGTAGGGACCACAGCTGACGGGATTCCCATCATGGGTGAGGTAAACAATGGGAATGAATCGGATATGACACTCAATGGACGTTGGGTCAAGAAACTCAGATCTATATTAGGGAAGGACGTTGATGAGTTCCTTCTTTATGTTGCAGATAGTGCGCTGGTGACCACTGATAACCTTCCATTGATGGATGATTACCACATTGACTTCATATCTAGGTTTCCAGGGCGGTTTTCTCTTGAGACGGAGTTGAAGAGACAAGCCCTTGCGGCCAGTGAATGGGACAGCATCGGCAAGCTGTCCGATGAGAAGAAAGCGGCATCCTATGAAGCCTGGGATACCACTGGAGAGGTCGAGGGTAGAACATACCGTTTCATAGTGGTTAGGTCCGATCAGAAGGATAAGCGCAAGCTGAAATCGCTGGATAAACGGGTCAAAAGAGAGAGTGTTGATGTAGAGAAAAAGCTTAGGAAAATAGAGAAAAGACCGTTTGCATGTAGGAAAGATGCCGAGATCGAAGCAGAGAAGTTCCTCAAAAAGCACAAAGTGAAGTTTCACCAGTTCGATTGGATAATCGAGAAAAAAGAAGAGACGGTCAAGAGGAAAAAGCGCGGTCGTCCAAAGAAAGGCGAGAAGCCAAAATATCAAACAAACTACTACCTTCGTGGAAAGCTAAAGAGGGACGAAAACACCTACGCTAGAGAACGAGAGT